>NZ_JAAGPK010000362.1:0-1608 GCF_017104685.1 Burkholderia sp. Tr-20355
CGCCGCGACGGCCGACCGGCTGCACGTCGGCAAGGCGACGCTGTACGAGAAGATGAAGCGCTACGGGCTGTCGGCGAAAGGCGAAACCGAGCGCTGAAAAGCAAACGGACCGCGGAACCGGGTTGCCGGTTGCGCGGCGGTTGCGCCGAACGAGCCGGATCCGTCGATTGCCGTGCCGCTCGACGAGGTTGCCGTGCCGGCCTGGTGCGCCGGTGTCGGCACGGACGGTTGTGCCGCAAGCGGGGCGGACGTGAAACTCACGGGCGCCGGTGCCGCGGGCGCTTGCGCGGCCGAACCCGGCGCGCCGGTCGTCGACGGTGCCGCGGCGGGCGTGGCGGTTGTCTCGGGCATCGATGCGCGGACGAACGCACCGTAGCTCATGTCCGGGACACCGATCGGCGCTGCCGGCGCAACGGAGGCGCCGGTCGATGCCGATACGGCCGGTTGCGACGGCGAAACCGATGCCGTGCCGGTCATGCCGGCCGTCGATGGTGTCGCGGCGGGTATGGCGGCGACGGGCGCAACACCCGGAGCGGAGGCAGGTGCCGGTGCGGTCGAACCGAGGGCCGTGCCGACGAACGGCGACGCAGCCGCGGCAGAAGCGGTCGGTGCCGCGGCAAACGGTTGAATCGTCGGCGATTCAGGCAATTCCGCGGAAGCCGCCGCGGGTGTCGTCGCGGGTTGCACCGGCGGCGCCCAATGCGTGACGGGCGTGCCGCCTTCGGCGATGGCCGACAGCGATGCACTACATTCCGCCCCTGCCGGTTGGGCGGCCTCCGGAACGAGGTTCGATGCAGGGCGTGCCGACGTTGCCGCAATCGGCGTCGTTCCGGTCATGGCGCGTGCCGATGTCGCGGCGATCGACGAAGAGGGGAGCGCCGCGAACGGCGCGATGCCACCGGCGGGCTTCAGGTCGTCATGTGCGTCATCGACACCCGGTGGCAGGTAAGCCGATGCAGGGCGTTCGATCGCCGGGGCGGCGGTATCGGAGAATGCTGCCGGATTGCGTGCGGGGGCTTCGTCGACCGCTGCTTCGTCAGCTTGTTGCGCGAAGGCGGCGTGGGCCGGCTCCGGTTGCGTTGCGTCTGCCGGCCATTCGGCGATCGGATGCGCGGGCGATACGTCGAACGCGGAAACCGACGGGTGGCCGAGGTCTTCCCACGGCGCGAGATCGACCGGGGCGTCGAACGACGGCGCCGGCGGGATCCCGTGTGCAGGTGCGTGTGCGGCGGGCGCAGCGTCGACGTGACGGATGTCATCGTCGGTTTGATGCGACGACGCGGCATCGTCGCTGCCGGCGCCGGTGTCAGCATTCGGCAGCGCGTGCGGTGCGGGCGCGTCGAGCGCCGGGGTGGCCCAATCGGCAATCGTCGCGGGGATGCCGGGCTCCGCCGGCATGAACGCATCCAGCACGATCGGCGCGCTGTCGTCGCGTGCGGGCGCGGCATCGTGCTGGACCGGAGCACCAGTGTCACGGGCCGCGATACCGTACGTTGCCTCGGCGAATGCGTTCGACACGGCCGCCGCAGCCGGTGCGGCGACGCTGCCTGCTGTCGCAGCCATTCCAGCCGCGGCTGCGGCGGCCGTCGCGGCGTGCGTCGCATCGGT
>NZ_JAAGPK010000363.1:0-234 GCF_017104685.1 Burkholderia sp. Tr-20355
TAAAAAAAAAAAAAAACTAAATACATAGTGCATGCGCTGCCTGTGCTAACCATTAAGACGTATATAGTGGCATACTCTTATATGAACCACACAGACGACTGCGTGCGTATCGAGGCCATTCGATGTATTCTTATACACCGGGATTCTCGTGTATTAAGTGCGAGCAACGAGGACTAGATCTCTCGCCTGTGTGTAGCGGTCATCAGTAAGCTGTACCGTTCGAGACGAGCTACA
>NZ_JAAGPK010000364.1:0-1630 GCF_017104685.1 Burkholderia sp. Tr-20355
TAGCCGGCGCGGGGTTCGGCGCGGCGCCCGATGCGCCGCCCGATGCGCCGCCCGCATCGCCCGGATCCTCGTAGTTCGGCAGCCCCGGCACGGCCGGCGTCGCGGCCGGCACGGCGCCGGCTTCACCCGGCTCGTTGTAGGTCGGCAGCGCGGCCGACGACGACTGGCTGCGGTACGTCAGCGACTTGCGCTGCTGCAGGTATGCGTCGCGCACGAACGAATACGGATCGAGCGCGGCCTGCTTCAGCAGGTCGGTCGCGCCGAGCAGGTCCGAACGCGCGCTGATGAACTGCGCGATGTACATCGGGTTGCGCGCGGCCGGCTCGATGTAGTTCAGCAGGTTGAAGCGCACGTCCACCGCGCGGCCGACGCCGTCGCGGACCGTGCTCGGCCCGAACACGGGCAGCACGAGGTACGGGCCGGACGGCATGCCCCAGCGCGCCATCGTCAACCCGAAATCCTGGTGATGCTTCGGCAGCCCGGCCGGCGTCGCGATGTCGATCAGGCCGGCGACGCCGAACAGCGAGTTCATCGCCACGCGCATCAGATCCTGCGTCGCATCGGTGATGCGCAACTGCAGCAGGTTGTTCGCCATGTTGCCGAGATCGCCGAGGTTCGAGAAGAAGTTGCTGATCGCGGTCCGCACCGGCGTCGGCGTGACCTTCTGGTACCCCTTCGCGATCGGCTGGGCGATGTTCGTGTCGACCGTGTCGTTGAACTTGTACATCGCCCGGTTCATCGGCTCGAGCGGGTCGTCGGGATTGCGGTTCGGTCCCGTCGCGCAGCCGGACAGCATCGCGCTGGCGGCGACGGTCGCCGCAATGATTCGCACCTTATTCATTGATTCCTTGCGATTGGTTCTTGGCACGTTTGACGCGCGGTTTGCCCATCAGGACGGGCTGGAACACCACGGCGCCGATCAGCGTGCAGGTCAGGGCCAGCGCGAGCAGCTTGCCCATGCTCGACGTGCCCGGATGGTGTGACAGCCACAGGCTGCCGAATGCGGTCGCCGTCGTCGCGGCGCTGAACAGCACGGCATGCGTGAGGCTCGAGTGCAGCAACCCCGTCTGCCCCGCGCGCCATGCCATCACGAAATACACCTTGAACGCGACGCCGACGCCGAGCATCAGCGGCAGCGCGATGATGTTCGCGAAGTTGAGCGACATGCCGAGCACGACGCACATCTCGAGCGTCACGATGCCCGACACGAGCAGCGGCACCAGCGTGCGCAGCACGTCGCCGAAACGGCGCAGCGTGATCCACAGCAGGATCGTGATCGAGATGATCGACCACAGCGCCGCGTGCAGGAACGCGTTGATGATCGTGTCGGCCGAATGCAGGATCGAGATCGGCCCGCCGGTCGCGCCCGGTTCCGCGGCCTTCACCGCCTTCGCGAAACGGCGCAGCATCGTGTCGTCGTTCGGATCGACGCCCTTCGGCACCTTCGGCGAGATCTGCACGAGCGCGTGGCCGTCCGGCGCGACCCAGTCGCGCACGAGTTGCGGCGGCAGCGATTCGCGCGTGATGTCCTGCGGCTGCAGCAGCGACGCGAGCTGGTTGAGCGCGATGCGCAGCGTGTCGGCGAACGCGCGCTCGGCGCGGCCGCGAAGCCGAGCAGGTCCGACACGCG
>NZ_JAAGPK010000365.1:0-1868 GCF_017104685.1 Burkholderia sp. Tr-20355
CATCGTGCTGTAGAAGCTGCCGAGGATCAGCGCGGTTTCGCGCTTCACTTCGTCGAGCACGGCCGGCAGCTCGCTCTCCGGCACCGGCTGCGCCAGCGCGCGGCGCAGCGCGAGCCACGCGCCGTTCACGCTTTCCCACGCCTCGCGCGTGAGCGCCGTGCGCACCATCCGCGCGTTCGAGCGCGCGGCCTCGATGCACGACAGCACGCTCGACGGGTTGTCGCGGTCGCGCAGCAGGTAGTCGGTCACCGTATCGGCCGCATACGCGTCGTATTTCTCCCGGTAGCCGTCGTCCGCGCCCGAGCTGACGAGCACCGACGACCATTCGGCCGGCGCGTCGGACGTGCGCGTGAGCGCCATCCGCAGCCCGGCATCGACGATGCGCGCGATGTTCTCCGCGCGCTCGATATAGCGGTACATCCAGTAGAGCCCGCTTGCAGTACGTCCCAGAAGCATCTCGTGTCCACTCCGTCTTCGTTCGGTTCGCGCGCCGGCTGCGGCGCGCGCGGTCGCATCCGGCTCAGTCGGCCAGCACCCAGGTGTCCTTGGTGCCGCCGCCCTGGCTCGAGTTGACGACCAGCGATCCCTCCTTCAGCGCCACGCGCGTGAGCCCGCCCGGCGTGATGCGGATCCGGTCTGACACCAGCACGAACGGCCGCAGGTCGACGTGGCGCGGCGCGAGGCCGGCGTCGGTGAGGATCGGCGTCGTGGACAGCGCGAGCGTCGGCTGCGCGATGTAGTTCGCCGGACGCGCGCGCAGCTTCGCGGAAAACGCCTCGAGCTCGGCCTTCGACGCGCACGGGCCGACCAGCATCCCGTAGCCGCCCGAGCCGTGCACTTCCTTCACGACCAGTTCGTCGAGATGCTCGAGCACGTACTTCAGGCTGTCGGCCTCGCCGCAGCGCCAGGTCGGCACGTTCTCCAGCAGCGCCTTGCGCCCCGTGTAGAACTCGACGATCTCCGGCATGTACGAGTAGATCGCCTTGTCGTCGGCGATGCCGGTGCCCGGCGCGTTCGCGATCGTGATGTTGCCGGCGCGGTACACGTCCATGATCCCCGCCACGCCGAGCACCGAATCGGGGCGAAACGTGAGCGGATCGAGGAAGGCGTCGTCGACGCGGCGGTACAGCACGTCGATCGGCTGGAAGCCCTCGGTCGTGCGCATCGCGACGCGGCCGTCGATCACCTGCAGGTCGCTGCCCTCGACGAGGTGCACGCCCATCTGGTCGGCGAGGAACGAGTGTTCGTAGTACGCGGAATTGTGGATGCCGGGCGTGAGCACGGCGACGGTCGGGTTGTCGGCGTTGCCGCCCGGCGGGCACACCGCGGCCAGCGACTGGCGCAGCATCTGCGGATAGGTCTCGACCGGGCGCACCTTCACCTGCTGGAACAGCTCCGGGAAGAGCTGCATCATGGTCTCGCGGTTTTCCAGCATGTAGGACACGCCGGAGGGCGTGCGCGCGTTGTCCTCCAGCACGTAGAACTGGTTCTCGGCGGTGCGCACGATGTCGACGCCGATGATGTGCGTGTACACGTTGCCGGGCGGCCGGAAGTCGATCATCTCCGGGATGAACGCCTCGTTGTGCGCGATCAGGTGCTTGGGCACGATGCCCGCGCGCACGATTTCCTGGCGGTGGTAGATGTCGTCGAGGAAGGCGTTCAGCGCCATCACGCGCTGCTCGATGCCGAGCGAGAGGCGGCTCCATTCGGCGCCCGAGATGATGCGCGGGACGATGTCGAACGGAATCAGCCGCTCGGCGGCCTCCGCGTCGCCGTAGACGGCGAACGTGATGCCCGTCTTGCGGAACACGCCTTCCGCGTCGTGGGCTTTCTGGGCGAGGCTCGCGGGATTCTGCGTGTCGAGCCAT
>NZ_JAAGPK010000366.1:0-1662 GCF_017104685.1 Burkholderia sp. Tr-20355
TGGCGCGTGCGCGAGCGGACGACGCGGACGCGCTCGGCGGCCTCGGCCTGCTGCGCCTGCGCGAAGGGCGGCACGACGAAGCGCGCGCGCTGTTCACGCAGGCCGCCGCGCGCGCGACCGATCAACGCGGGAAATGGCAAGGCCTCGCACGCACCGCGCAGTTCTGGGGGCTGCTCGCGCAAGGCCGCGAAGCGGCCAACGCGGGGCGCCCGCAGGAGGCCGAACGCGCGGCGCGGGCGGCGCTCGCGATGCAGCCGGGCAGTCCGGACGCGAAGCTGCAGCTTGCCGATGCGTTGCTCGCGCAGCGCGACTGGGCGCACGCGGAGCCGTTGCTGCGTGAATTGCTGGCGGCACGTTCGCCGGCGCTGTCGGCCGTGCGCGGCACGGCCACGTTGTATGAAAACACCGGCCGCGCGGACCGGGTCGGCCCGCTGCTCGACGCGCTGCAAGGTCGCGTGACGGGCCGCGACGATCGCCGCGCGCTCGACGGCCTGCGGGCCGACCTGCTCGCGAACCAGGCGCGCGCATTGGCCGACAAGGGCGAACGCGGCCCGGCCGCGCAACGCTACGAGGCGGCCGTGCGTGCGGCGCCCGACGCGCCGTGGACGCGCTTCGCGCTCGCGCGCCTCTATCGCGACATGGGGTTGCCGCAGCTCGGCCGCACGGTGATGGACGACGGGCTCGCGCAGGGCGATACGCCGGAGATGCGCTACGCGATCGCGTTGTACCGCAATTCGCTCGACGATGTCGCGGGCGCGCAGGCCGCGCTGGCCCCGGTCGACGACGCGCACCGTTCGGACGGAATGCGCGCGCTCGCGCGCAAGCTCGACGCCGAACATGCGCTGGCCGACGCACGCGGTACGCTCGCGCGCGGCGACCGCGCGGCGTTCGCCGCGTCGCTCGCGCACGCGCAGGCGAGCGCGCCGGACGATCCCGACATGCTCGCCGCGATCGGCGCGCAGTGGATTGACGCGGGCGAACCCGAACGCGGCCTCGCGCTGCTGCACGACTGGATCGTCGCGCATCCGCGCGAAGCCGATGCCGACGTGCGGCTGCGTTACGGCGATCTGCTCGGCAGCGCGGGGCGTGACGACGCGCTCGCCGCGTGGCTCGACACGTTGCGGCGCGAAGCGTCGCTGACCCCGGCGCAGACGGCGCGGCTCGAGGACCAGTCGCTGCGGCTCGTGCTGCGGCAGACCGACGAAGCGATCGCGCGGCAGGACTATGCACGGGCGCGCACGCTGCTCGATCGTGCGAGTCCGGCCGGCCGAGCGGACAAGCGTCACGCGCTCGAGCTGGCCGATCTCGAACGCGCGCAGGGCCATTACGGCGCCGCGCGCGACGCGCTCGCGCCGGTCGTCGCGCGCACGCCGGACGACGCCGATACGCAGCTCGCGCTCGCACGGATCGACGAGGACAGCGGCAACCGGGCCGCCGCGCTGGCGCGCGTCCAGGCCGTGCTCGCGCGTACGCCGGACGACGACGTCGACACGCAACTGTCGGCCGTGCGCCGCCTGAACGCGCTGCGCCGCCCGGACGAAGCCGCGAAGAAGGTCGTGCCCGCGCTCGCCGACAAATGGGAAGCGAGCGCCGACGGCCTCACATACACGTTCCACCTGCGCCCGAACGTCGCGTTCCAGACCACCGACTATTTCAAGCCGG
>NZ_JAAGPK010000367.1:0-1835 GCF_017104685.1 Burkholderia sp. Tr-20355
CGACGTGACGGTCGCGGCCGGGCGCGTGGCCGAGGCGCAGGGCCGCTACGACGACGCGGCGTCGCTGTACCGGCTGTCGCAGTCGCAGGAACGCGCGACGGGCGTGAGCCCGGGCCGCGACGGCCTGACGCCCGCGCGGGCCGCGTTCGCGGAGCTCGAACAGCGGCGCAATCCCGAAATCGAGACCGGCTGGACGCCCGCGTACAAGTCGGGCGACGAAGGCGTCTCGTCGTATCGCGCCCAGCAGGTGCCGATCTATCTGCAGATGCCGGTCCGCTACGACGGGCACGTGTTCGCGCAGATCGATACCGTGCATCTCGACCCGGGCACGCTCGATACGAGCGACCCGGATGCGTATGCGCTGAAGACGTTCGGCACCTACGCGGCGCTCAAGGCCCCGGGCGGACTGCCGCCGCCGTTCCAGACGAATCCGTCGGCCGCCGCGCTGCTCGCGAATCCGCCGGGTTCGCTGCACCAGTCGACGACGGGCGTCGCGCTCGGCGCCGGTTATCTGTCGGACGCATGGCGCTTCGACCTCGGCACGTCGCCGCTCGGCTTCCCCGTGCACTACCTCGTCGGCGGCGTGCGCTACCGCTTCGACGCGGGCCCGGCAAGCTTCAGCGTGAATGCGTCGCGGCGGCCGGAAACGAGCAGCGTGCTGTCGTATGCGGGGATGCGCGACCCATGGACGGGCGCGGTCTGGGGCGGGGTGCGCCGCGATGGCGTGAACCTGCGCGCGTCGGTCGACGTCGGCCGCACGAACCTGTTCGCGGAACTCGGCGCGGGCGTGCTGTCCGGCCGCAACGTCGAACGCAACGCGGAAGTCACGCTGCGCACCGGCTTCACGGTGCCCGTGTACGAACGCGCGACGATGAAGGTCAGCACCGGCCTCGTCGGCAATGCGTGGCACTACGCGCAGAACCTGCGCTACTACACGTACGGGCAGGGCGGCTACTACAGCCCGCAACGCTACCTGTCGCTCGGCGTGCCGATCGAATGGGCGGGGCGGTACGACGCGCTGTCGTGGGACCTGACCTTCACGGGCGGGATCTCGAACAGCTTCGAGAAGGATTCGCTGTACTACCCGACGTTCTCGGGCCAGCGGGCCGCGCAGGTCGCGGCCGGGTTCGTGTACGCGGGCAGCTCGACGCGCGGCGTGTCGTTCTCGTACGGCTTCAACGGCGTCGCCGAGTACCGCGTGAACCCGCACCTGAGTGTCGGCGCGCAACTGCATGTCGACCGGTCGCACGACTACGCGCCGAGCTCGGCGCTCGTGTACCTGCGCTATGCGTTCGATGCGCGCGCGCAGCGCAGCTGGCTCGTCACGCCGACGCCGGTGCGGCTTTATTCGGATTACTAGGGGAACGTCGTGAATACGGAAATCGATGCCACCCGTCCCGCGCCCGGCGTTGCCGGTCTGCTGGGCCACCTGCGCGCGCTGCTGCGCATGGGGCCGGCCGGCGGCCGCGTCGGCACGCTGAGCCGGCTTGCGATCGACGGCCTGCCCGATGCATGGACGCAACTGGAGGCGGGGGGGCTGTACGCGATCTACGCGGCCGGCGGCACGCCGGCATGCGACGCGCTCGTCTGGGAAAGCGCGCGGCAGGCACGCACGCGCGATGTGACGGTCGTGCTCGCGCGCGACGCGGCCCGCGTGGCCGACCAGATGGCATCGCTCGGCGTACCTGGCGGGCGGCAGCCGGCCCGCGTGGCGCGGAGCCGGCGAGGGTGGCGTAGGGAGAGAGCGCGTAGGTCAAGGTCAGACTGGGCGGGGCGCGTTGCATGAGAACAATAGAGTTATCAGGAGTGTGATCATGCGGCACGTGAACGATCAA
>NZ_JAAGPK010000368.1:0-1715 GCF_017104685.1 Burkholderia sp. Tr-20355
TGCTCGGTGCTGGCCGTTGCGCCGCCGTCCTGGCCGGGTGATGCGCGTCAGCCGTTCGCGGTGCCGCCGCCGGCCGTGAACACGGCCACCTTCGATGCGCGGGCCGACCTGTCGGCCGCGACGGCCGAAGCGGTCGCGCCGGTTGCCGAAGCCGTCGCGCCGACGCTCGAGGATGCGCAGGCGCTCGCGAACGCGGGAGCATTCGACGAGGCCGAGCGCGTGCTCGCGCAGTTCTCGGCGCGCGTCGGCCCGCATGCCGATGCGTTCTACCTGAACGGATTGATCGCGGATGCGCGCGGGCGCGCCGCGGAAGCGGGCGACTTCTACCGGAAGGCGCTGTACCTGCGACCCACGCACCACGAAGCGCTGACCCATCTCGCGACGCTGCTCGACGTCGGCGGCGATCGTGCGGGCGCGCAATGGCTGCTCGAGCGCGCACGGCGCTCGGCCGGCTGACACGATGACGGAATCGGGACCGACACCGCGATGACCAGAGGAATTCATGAACCGCGCCGCCGCTGCCATTGACGACACGACGATCGACGTCGACGATTGCTGGAACCGGATCGGCACGCGCGGCGACCGCTCGTGCGAGCGGCTGAACGACTGCCTGCGCTGCCTGAACTGTCCGGTCTACGCGTATCACGCGGCGAAGCTGCTCGAGCGCCCGCTCGACGTGGCCGAGATGGCCGACGCGACGCGCCGGATCAGTGCGTTCGGCGCGACGCGCGCGGGCGACGACGGCGACACGCACCACGCGGCGCTGGCGTTCCGCGTGGCCGACGAATGGCTTGCGCTGCCGATCGGCGTGCTGCGCGAGATCGCCGGCACGCGCCCGATCCATTCGCTGCCGCATCGCCGCCATTCGGCCGTGCGCGGCGTGGTCAACATCCGCGGCACGCTGCGCATCGCGATCTCGATCGGCGCGTTGCTCGGCCTCGATGCCGGCAAGGGCGGCGACCGCGACGGCGACGGCCGCTTCACGCGGTTGCTGGTCGCCGCGCACCAGGGCGAGCCGGTCGTGTTTCCGGTCGACGAAGTCGAGGGCGTGCTGCGCTACGGCGCGTCCGACTGGGTGCCCGTGCCGGCGACCGTCGGGCGCGCGAGCGCCGGGCTGTCGCGCGGCGTGCTGTCGTGGCGCGGCAAGTCGGTGGGCCTGCTCGACGACGACCGTCTGTTCGACGCCGTGACACGGAGCATGCGATGAGCGGTGATGACGACCTGAGCCACCTGTCGCTGCTCGAGCTGTATCGCGAGGAGACGCGCACGCAGACCCAGGCGCTGTCCGAGCGGCTGCTCGCGCTCGAATCGGGCGAGCCCGACTCGGTCGCGCTCGAAGCCTGCATGCGCGCCGCGCATTCGCTGAAGGGGGCCGCGCGCATCGTCGGCGTGCCGCTCGGCGTCGACATCGCGGGGCGGATGGAGGAGTGCTTCGTCGCCGCGCAGGCCGGCACGATCTCGCTGACGGCCACGCACGTCGACGTGCTGCTCGCCGGCGTCGATCTGCTGGTGCGCGTCGGCGATCCGCAGGCGCAGCCCGTCACGTCGACCGAGATCGACGTGTTCGCGGCCGCGCTCGCGGGCGCCGACGGCGCGCAGACGATGCAGGCGCCTGCCGGGATGCCGCCGCCGGTGCCGCCGCCTGCCATGCCGTATCGCGACCACGACGCCGCGAGGTCGGAAGAGCGGCGTGTGGGGAAGGCGGGGTGAGGTCA
>NZ_JAAGPK010000369.1:0-1671 GCF_017104685.1 Burkholderia sp. Tr-20355
CGCCGGCGGCGGCGAGGCCCGCCCGCCGAGCTGCGCGACGAGCGCGCGGCCCGCATCGGGCGGCATGCCGGCGAGTGCCCGGTCGAGCAACTGCACGTAGTCGGAAAAGATGATCGACGCGCGCTCGATACGCGGACGCTGCACGTAGTGCAGCAGCACGCCGAGCGAACAGACGAGCGACAGCGCGACGAGCGCGACCAGCAGCGCGATGTTGCGCGCGAGCAGCGAGCGCGGCAGCGGGATGCGCATCACGATTCGACGCCGGCCACCAGCATGTAGCCGATGCCCCAGACCGTCTTGATGAAGCGCGGCTTGCCGGGATCGTCCTCGACGATCTGGCGCAGCCGCAGGATCTGCACGTCGACGCTGCGGTCGAGTGCGGCGTGGTCGCGGCCGCGCGCGCGGGCGAGCAGGTTTTCGCGGCTCACCGCGCGGTTCGGCGACGAACCGAGCGCATGCAACAGCAGCATCTGCGCCGAATGGATCTCGACGGGCACGCCGTCGCGCATCAGGGTTTGCTGGCCGACGTCGAACGTGAACGCGCCGAAACGCAAGCGCTGCGACGTGACCGTCGGTTCGCCGGCCGCCATTCTCTGCCGTCGCAACAGCGCACGGATGCGGGCCACGAGTTCGTCGGGGAGAAACGGCTTGGCCAGGTAATCGTCGGCACCCGTCTCCAGGCCGACGACCTTGTCCGCGGCGTCGCCTTTCGCGGTGAGCATCAGGATCGGCAGCGTCTGGCCTTCGGCGCGCAGGCGCCGGCACACGCTCAGGCCGTCCTCGGGTTCCATCATCAGGTCGAGCACGAGCAGGTCGTACGGTTCGCGCTGCAGCAGGCGGTCGAGCCGCTTGCCGTCGGCCACCGCGCGCACCTGGAAGCCGTGGCCGGTCAGGAAGCGTTGCAGCATGTTGCGCAACTCGGCTTCGTCGTCGAGCACGACGATCCTGCAAGGCTGTTCCATTGGCTGCCTCCCGGTGCGTACTGCGGGGCCGGACGCGCGCCGCGATCAGCGGGCCGCCATGCGCTGGCGCATGAAGCCGGCGAGCTGCGCGAGCGTGACGTAGCCGTTGTGCTGCACGTCGATCTCGTCGAAATGCTGCGCGACCATCGGCATGCCCGCGGCGGCCTGCTCGCGGGTGAGCTTGCCGTCGTGCGTCGTGTTCGCGCTGGCGAAACGGGTCTGCAACTGCATCAGCGCATGTTCGGCGCGCAGGCCGCCAGCCGCCGCATCCGGCGGCACCTGCTGGGCCGACGCTGCTGCAGAAACGATACACAAAACGACGGCGGCAATCATCTTCTTGATGGACTTCATGGGGTTTCTCCTTGCGTGGCCGACGGGTCTGCGCCGGCCGGGTGGTTGATGAAACGGAATCGGGTGGAATGCGAAACGGGCTTCGGCGGAATTACGCCCAGTGCGCGGGGACCCAGACGCGGCCGGCCCAGTGCGCGGGCACCCAGATGACGGCGCGCGGCGGGTGAGCGACATAGACGGCGCGCGGGGCGGCGTACACGGCCCGGGGCAGCGGCGGCGCGAGGTACAGGACCTTCGGCGGCGGCGGTGCGACGTAGACGACGCGTGGCGCGGCGGCGACCACGACGGCCTTCGGCGGCGCGACATGCACGACCTTCGGTGGGGGCGGCGGCGTGACGATGACGGCAGCCGGTGCGGG
>NZ_JAAGPK010000370.1:0-1512 GCF_017104685.1 Burkholderia sp. Tr-20355
CACGCGATGCAGCAAGCCGGCTGTGCACCGGCCGGCACCGCCGTGCCGCCCGCCGCCGCGCCGCCGGTGAGCGCGATCCTCGCGTACGTCGCGCACGGCCCGTCGCCGCTCGCGATCGTGCCGCTCGAGGATCTGCTCGCGCTCGACGCGCAGCCGAACCTGCCGGGGCCGCCGTGCGGCCATCCGAACTGGCGGCAGCGGCTGCCGCGCACGATCGACACGCTGGTCGACGCCGACGTGCGCGAACGCATCGCGGCGATCGTACACGCGCGCCGTTCACCGAGGCGCGGCGCATGACACCGCGTGCGACGCTGCGGCTGCAGCTTCATGCGGGCTTCACGTTCGACGACGCCGCCGCGCACGCCGACTACTTCGCGCGGCTCGGCGTGAGCCACCTGTACCTGTCGCCGGTCGCGACGGCCGAGCCGGGCTCGCGGCACGGCTACGACACCGTCGACTACGGCGTGCTCAATCCCGAACTCGGCGGCGAAGCCGGTTTCGTCCGGCTCGTCGACGCGCTGCGCGCACGCGGCCTCGGCGTGATCGTCGACATCGTGCCGAACCACATGGGCGTCGGCGGATCGTCGAACGGCTGGTGGAACGACGTGCTCGAATGGGGACCGGCGAGCCCGTACGCGCACTACTTCGATATCGACTGGCACCCGCCCGATCCGGCGCTCGACGGCAAGGTGCTGCTGCCGTGCCTGGGCGTGCCCTATGCCGACGCGCTCGCAGCCGGCGACATCACGCTCGGCGTCGACGCGGCCGCCGGACGTTTCTTCGTCGCATGCCCCGGACGGCGGCTGCCGGTGTCCGCCGCCACGTATGCGGAGATCCTGCGCCTCGCGAACCGCGCGGACCTGAACGCCCTCGCCGAACGCTTCGACATCGCGCCGGCGCGCGACAGCGCGCGGCTGGCCGCCGCGCATGCGGCGCTGCGCGATCATGCGGCCGCGCACGGCCCGCACGCGTTCGACGCCGTGCTGCGCGGGGCCGACCCGCGCCTCGCGCGTTCGCGCATCCGCCTGCACCAGGTGCTCGAACGCCAGCACTACCGGCTCGCGTGGTGGCGCACGGCTGCCGACGAACTGAACTGGCGGCGCTTCTTCGACATCGCGACGCTCGCGGCCGTCCGCGTCGACGACGACGCGGTATTCGACGCCGTGCATGCGCTGCCGCTGCGCCTGCATGCGGCGGGGCTTGTCGACGGCTTGCGCGTCGATCACGTCGACGGCCTCGCCGATCCGCCGGCGTACTGCCGGCGGCTGGATGCGCGACTCGCCACTCAGCGTCGGGCACCGCCGTACGTCGTCGTCGAGAAGATCCTCGCGCCCGGCGAGGCGCTGCCCGCCGACTGGCCCGTCGCCGGCACGACCGGCTACGACTTCATGAACGATGTCGGCGCGCTGCTGCACGACCCCGCCGGCGCCGAGCCGCTCGCCGCGCACTGGGCCGCCGTGTCGGGCGCATCGCGCACGTTCGCGCAAGAGGTGCTCGACGGCAAGCGGCGCG
>NZ_JAAGPK010000371.1:0-1613 GCF_017104685.1 Burkholderia sp. Tr-20355
TTCGAGGATGCCGGTTACGACACGGCGCAGGCCGTGCTCGAGGAGTCCGCGAAATTCTGCGGCGAGGTGCTGGCGCCGCTGAACGTCGAGGGCGACCGCCACCCGAGCAGCTGGAAGGACGGTGTGGTGACCGCGACGCCCGGCTTCGGCGACGCGTTCCGCCAGTTCGTCGAAGGCGGCTGGCAGGGGCTGCAGCATCCGGCCGAGTACGATGGCCAGGGGCTGCCGAAGCTGATCGCGACGCCGTGCATCGAGATGCTGAACGCCGCGAACCTGTCGTTCGCGCTGTGTCCGCTGCTCACCGACGGCGCGATCGAGGCGCTGCTGACGGCCGGCACCGACGAGCAGAAGCAGCGCTACGTGCCGAAGCTGATTTCCGGCGAATGGACCGGCACGATGAACCTGACCGAGCCGCAGGCGGGCTCCGACCTCGCGCTGGTGCGCTCGCGCGCCGAGCCGCAGGGCGACGGCACGTACAAGGTGTTCGGCACGAAGATCTTCATCACGTGGGGCGAGCACGACATGGCGGACAACATCGTCCACCTGGTGCTGGCGCGCACGCCGAACGCGCCGGAAGGCGTGAAGGGCATCTCGCTGTTCATCGTGCCGAAGTTCATGGTCAACGCGGACGGGTCGCTGGGCGCGCGCAACGACGTGCACTGCGTGTCGATCGAGCACAAGCTCGGGATCAAGGCGAGCCCGACGGCGGTGCTGCAGTACGGCGATCACGGCGGGGCGATCGGTTACCTCGTGGGCGAGGAGAACCGCGGCCTCGAATACATGTTCATCATGATGAACGCGGCGCGCTTCGGCGTCGGGATGCAGGGGATCGGCGTGGCGGACCGCGCATACCAGAAGGCGGCGGCATTCGCGAAGGAGCGCGTGCAGAGCCGCCCGGTGGACGGCTCGGCCAGGCAGTCGGTGACGATCATCCATCACCCGGACGTGCGGCGGATGCTCGGCACGATGCGCGCGCTGACCGAAGGCGCGCGGGCGCTGGCGTACGTGGCGGCGTCGCACAGCGACATGGCCCACCGCCATGCGGACGAGGCGACGCGGGCGCGTCATCAGGCGATCTACGAGTATCTGGTGCCGGTGGTGAAGGGCTGGAGCACGGAGATGGTGAACGACGTGGCGAGCCTGGGCGTGCAGGTGCACGGCGGGATGGGCTTCATCGAGGAGACGGGCGCGGCGCAGTACTACCGCGATGCGCGGATCCTGGCGATCTACGAAGGGACGACGGCGATCCAGGCGAACGACCTGGTGGGCCGCAAGACGATGCGCGACGGCGGCGCGGTGGCGAAGGGGCTGCTCGCGGAGATCGACGCCACGGTGGCGGCGCTGGGCAAGCTGGACGGTGCGGCGGCCGCGTCGATGAAGGTACGGCTGGAGAAAGGTGCCCGCGCGCTGGCATCGGCGGTGGATTACGTGGTGGCGAACGTGAAGCAGGACCCGAACGCGGTGTTCGCGGGGAGCGTGCCGTACCTGAAGCTGGCGGGCGTGGTGCTGTGCGGGTGGCAGATGGCGCGCGCGCTGGTGGCGGCGCAGGCGAACCGCGCGAGCGACCCGGCGTTCTTCGATGCGAAGATCGCGATCGCGCAATGTTATGCGGA
>NZ_JAAGPK010000372.1:0-1284 GCF_017104685.1 Burkholderia sp. Tr-20355
TTCCTCGGGCGCGACGATCTCGACCGACGCGCCCGAGCGGGCGGCAAGCGCGCGCTGCGCGAGCGACAGATCGGCGCGCCGTGCATTCACGGCCTCGACGTACATCGTGTTCGAAATCCTCGCGTTCGCCACCTGCCGCACGGCCTGCGCGAGCTGCGCCTTCGCCTGCGCGAACGCGACGGACGCCTCGGTGTCGTCGAGCTTCACGAGCGTCTGCCCGGCGCGCACGGCCTGCGTATCGGCCACCAGCACGTCGGTCACCGCGCCCGGGATCTGCGCGGCAACCTGCACGATGCTGCCCGCGACGTATGCGTCGTCGGTGTCTTCGTAGTAGCGGTCGCTCAACAGCCAGTAAGCGATCCACGCGATCGCGGCCAGCAGCACGATCGCGAAGAACACCGTGAAGCGCTTGCGGCGCGTCGCGCGGCGCGCATCGAGTGCCGGATCGGTCGGTGCGGCCGGCGGCGCGGCGGTATGAAGGTTGTCGTGGTGCATCAGTCGCTTTGCGTGACGATCAGTCGATCGTGCTGGAACAAGGGGATCGGCTGGGTAACCGACGGGGCCGGCGCCGCGTTCGTCGCTGCCGTGCGCGCCAGAACCGGCGTGCCGCGCAACGCCGCGTCGTCACGCCGCACGGGTGCGGTTGCAGGCACGGCCGCGACACTTGCGACGGTAGCGGCCGGTGACAGGGACGCGCTCCCCATACGCGCATCGCTCGACGGTGCGCCCGCCGCGGCGCGGTTCGCCGCACTAGACGCCACCGGAGCCTGCGCCCCGCGCCTGGCCGCCCCGCCGCGCGCCCGATGCACGGCCGGCGCCTGCGCCACCGTTGCGCCCGCATCGAACCCGCCGCCGAGCGCGCCGATCAGACCGACGCGCAACGCCCGCTGCCGGCCGAGCAACGCGATCATCTGCGTGCGCTCGTCGATCAGCGTGAGATCCGCGACATCGACGTCCTTCTGCATCAGCACGCCGCGCCGGTGGCGGTCAGCCGCGATCTGCACGATCTTCTGCGCGGCCGCGACCGCGTCCTGTTGCTGCGCGACGAGCGTCTGCGACGTCTGCAACGACGTGACGAGCTGCGCGACCTGCCCGAGCGCGTCGTCGACGGTCTTGTTGTACAGCCCGATCGCGACGTCGGCCTGCGCGACGTCCGCGCCAAGCTTCGCCTTCAGCCGGCCGCGATCGAAGATCGGCAGCGAGATCGCCGGGCCGACGGAGCCCGCGAGCGAATCGCGCGAGAACAGCGACGCGGGCGTCAGCGCGAACACGCCGCCGAGAGAG
>NZ_JAAGPK010000036.1:0-62979 GCF_017104685.1 Burkholderia sp. Tr-20355
TCCGGTTCGGCCGCAGCACCGCGAACGACAGGCCGAACACGGCGACGATCGTCAGTACCCCGATCAGGATGCCGACCTTGTCGAGTGTCACGCGCCGCGCGGATGCGGCCGCGCGATCCGTCATTTAACGAAGCCCTTCGCTTTCAGGTAGCTTTTCGCGACGCCGGCGGCCGGCTCGCCGTTGATCTGGATGCGGGCGTTCAGCGATTGCAGCGTCTTCAGGTCGAGGCTCGCGAACACGGGCTTCAGGTAGTCGGCGATCTGCGGATGCGCTTTCAGCACGGCTTCGCGGATCACGGGCGCCGGCGCGTAGACGGGCTGCACGTGCTTGTCGTCGTCGAGCACCGCGAGGCCGCTCGACGCGATGCCGCCGTCGGTGCCGTAGACCATCGCGGCATTCACGCCGTCGGTCTGGTTCGCGGCGGCCTTGATCGTCGCGGCCGTGTCGCCGCCGGACAGCACGACGAGCTGTTCGGGCTTCATCTTGAAGCCGTACGCCTTCTCGAACGACGGCAGCGCGGACGCGCTGTTCACGAATTCGGCCGATGCCGCGAGCTTCACCTTGCCGCCGCCGGCTACCCACTTGCCGAAATCGGAGAGGGTCTTCAGGTGCTGCGACTGCGCGACGGGGGCGAGCAGCGCGACGCCCCACGTGTTGTTCGCCGGCGCCGGCTCGAGCCACACGAGATGGTTCGCCGCGTAGTCGAGCTTCTTCGCGGTGTCGTAGCCTTGCGCGGCGTTCTTCCACACGGGGTCGTCGGCCTTGTTGAAGAAGAACGCGGCATTGCCGGTGTATTCCGGGTAGATGTCGATCTCGCCGCTCGTGAGCGCCTTGCGCACGATCGGCGTCGTGCCGAGCGCGATCTTTTCGGTGACCGGAATGCCGTGGGCCTTCAGCACCTGCGCGACGAGATTGCCGAGCAGGTTGCCTTCGGTGTCGATCTTCGACGACACCACGACGGGCGTGTCGGCGTGCGCGCCGGGCGCGACGATGGCGGCGGCGAACACGAGGCCCAGGATCCGGGCGGGCAGGGCGAGCTTCATTGGGCCGATCTCCAGGACGGGGGCGTACGCCGAAAGTTACTTGACTGAGCCGGCTTTGGCAAACCGCGTGCGGCGGTGTGTCCACAGCCCGTGTGGGGATAACCCGCATCCGTCGCGTGCGCTTGTTACACTGAAATTCGTTCCCTGCCTGCGGACACTTGCCGACATGAAGCCCGAGTTGCTGGTCCTCATCGCATTGCGCGGCGACGCGCAGCGCAAGATCGCCGCGTCGTTCGACGTGCGCCATGCTCCGACGCCCGACGAACGCGCACGCGCGATCGCCGAACATGGCGGCACGATTCGCGCGGTGCTGACCAACGGCAGCACGGGGCTCACCGCCGCCGAGATCGACGGGCTGCCGCAACTGACGTTCGTCAGCGCGCTCGGCGCGGGCTACGAGCACATCGACGTCGCGCATGCGAAGGCGCGTGGCGTCACGGTCGTCACGGGCGCGGGCACCAACGACGATTGCGTCGCCGATCACGCGTTCGCGCTGCTGCTCGCGGCGGTGCGCAACGTCGTGCAGCTCGATGCGAAAACCCGCGCGGGCGTGTGGCGCGAGGGGTTGCCGATGCCGCCGAACGTGTCGGGCAGGAAGCTCGGCATCGTCGGGCTCGGCAAGATCGGCGAGAAGTGCGCGCGCCGTGCGGCCGGCTTCGACATCGAGATCGGTTATCACAACCGGTCCGAGAAGCCCGTTCCCTACCGCTATTTCGACCGGGTCGACGCGCTGGCGCAGTGGGCCGATTTCGTGATCGTCGCGACGCCCGGCGGCGCGGGCACGCGGCACCTGATCGACCGCACCGTGCTCGATGCGCTCGGGCCCGGCGGTTTTCTCGTCAACGTGTCGCGCGGCAGTGTTGTCGATACGGCTGCTTTGGCGGACGCGCTGCGCGAACGGCGCATCGCCGGTGCGGGGCTCGACGTGTACGAAGGCGAACCGGAGCCGCCGCGCGCGCTGACGGATCTCGACAACGTCGTGCTGACGCCGCACATGGGCGGCTGGTCGCCCGAGGCGCTCGATCGGTCGGTGCAGCAGTTTCTCGACAACGCGGCGCGGCATTTCGCGGGGCAGCCGGTGTTGACGCCGGTGTGAGTGCCGAAGGGCGGGCGCGAATCAGCCCGCCTGCCTGCGGAATGCCCGATAGAAATCCGGCAGGTTCGCCGGTTTGTCGGCATCGAGGTCGATCCAGCCGAACGGGTTGTGCTCGTCGCTCAGGACGATTTCATGACGATCGACCCGGCACTCGAAGCACACGATGAGCACGCGCTTGCCCGGCACGACCTCGCACGAGCGGCTCGCCACGTGGCGGATCGCCGAGGCGACGATCCCGCATTCCTCCCGCACTTCGCGCGTGACGGTTTCCTCGAGCGATTCGCCGGCTTCGGGCCAGCCGCCCGGCAACGCCCATTCGTCGCGTGGATTACGCAGGAGCAGGACCGAGCGGCCGTCACGGACGATCGCTTTCGCGCTGAGGGGGATCATGGGAGGGCACCGTTGGCGTTCGATTTTCGCAGCCTGGCGCAGGCGTGCCGTTCCTGCAGCGAACCCCCGCCCGCGCCGACGGGCGCGCAGGCGGGGGCGGCCGTGCCGTCATGCCGGCAGCCGGCGTGCGACTACACGCCCGCCGACGTCGAAGCCAGCGGCACCGTCACCGACGTGCCGGCCGGATCGAGCGTCAGGCCCGTGCCGGGCGTCGGCCGCAGCGTCGCCTCGTAGTCGCTGGAGAGGACGACGAGCCCGAGCCGGTGGCCGGCTTCCAGCTTGTAGTCGCGCGGCATGAACGTCAGTTTCAGGTCGTACGGCAGGCCGGGCAGCACGGGTTCCGTCAGCCACTCGGACAGCCGGTTGCGCGGGTCGGTCCAGGCGCGCGTGACGATCGTGGCCGTGCCGTCCGGCGCGCGATCGACCAGCAGCGCCGTCACGTTGGCGACGCCGGTGAAGGTCAGCCTGACGCGTGCGGTCGCGGTGCCGGACAGGCGCGCCGCGGCCGTCAGCGGCGCGGTTTCGAAGCGGCTGCGGTTTTCGCCCGTCGGCGTGTTCGCCAGCGTGAGCGCCGGAATGCGCGCATCGTCGGTGAAGCGCGCGAGCGGGCCGCCGCTCGGCAGCCGCAGCAGCGTGCCGGTGCTTGCGCCGTCGCCGCCCGCGAAGTACGTGACCGGCGTCGCACGGCGCGCGGCCCAGTCGGCTTCCTTCAGCAGCGTGCCGTCGGCCTGCTCGATCACCGCGCGCGGATCGCGCTCGACGCCGTTGCTGTAGCCGATCAGGTAGCGCGTGAACCACCGGTTCACCTCCGCGGTCCACGCTTCGCCCATCGCCGGCACGCGCGTCGGGTCGGTGTGCTTCAGGCGGTGCAGCCACAGCTGCGTCGGCACGCCCTGGCGCCGCATCGCGAGATACCACGATGTCGACTGGTCGACGCGCACGTTGTCGTCGGTGAGCCCCTGCGCGACGAGTGCCGGCGCGACCGCGAACCCCGTCGGGATGTCGCGCGCGGCCCAGAACGGCGAATAGTCGCCGGTCTTGCGGTCTTCCTGCTGCAACGCTTCGTCGATCAGGTGCGTGCAGCGTTCCGGATGCGCGTTCGTCAGCAGCGCCTTGATGTACACGTCGACGTCCTCGCCCTGATAGCCTTCCGGCGCGCGCACGAGGCCGCCCGAGCGGTAGTAGCCGTACATGTTCGTCAGCCCGGCGATCGGCACGATCGCGTCGAGCCCGCGTGTGCGCAGGCTCGCGACCATCTTCGGCAGCGTGCCGTCGTACGACACGCCGTACATGCCGACGTGGCCCGTCGACCAGTTCGCGACGACCGTCTTGCCGTTCGCGTCCTTCGCGGTCGCGTCGCGGCCGAGCCAGCGGATCACCGACGCCATCGCGACCGATTCGTCGCGCGTCAGGATCGTCGGGCAGCCGTCCGAGCCGGCGGTGCCGAGCGAATCCGCGTAGACGATCGTGAAGCCGCGCGGTACGAAGTAGCTCTCGATCCACGAGCGGCCGGCGGCGGCCGCTTCGACCTGCTGCAGCATCCGCGACTGCGGCGCGGCGGCCAGGATGCGCGTGGATGCCGATGCCGGTGCGCCGGCGTTCGCGGCCGGATGCGGCGTGCCGTCGAGTTCGACGTCGACGTCGTGGTCGGGGCTGTCGGCGAGCCCCGCGTAGTACGGGCTCGCGAGCACGATGACGGGCGTGCGTGCGCCGTTCGCGGTTTCGGACGGCCGCACGATGCGCACGTGGATGCGGTCGCGCATGCCGTCGCCGTCGGAATCGACCGGCGTGTCGACCCACGCGTTTTCCTCGATCGTGCCGCCCGACAGCGACGGCTGCACCTGGCCGTTGCTGATCACAGGCTTGTAGCGTCCGTTGCTGGCCGGATTCGCGTACGGGACACCGGACGGCGACACGTGCGACGCCAGCGACTGCGCATCGGCCGCCGCTGCGGCGGCCCCCTCCTGTTGGCCCTGCGCGAGTGCGGATACCCCCGCCGCGCTGCCGCCGTCGTCGCCGCCGCACGCGGCGAGCGTCGCGGCTGCCACGAGCGCGGGCAGCCACGCGCGCCGGAATCCGGTTCGATGAATGTTCATTGGATCGACCTCGTCTCTTGTGATTGTCTGGAACCGGCGCGGCTCGCGATACGCCCCCTGCGGCCTGGCCGGGTACTGCATCGGATGAAGCGGAACTGCACCATCAAAAGCGGCGGGCGACGCGCACCGGCGTCTCGCCCCGAACGGAGCGCGAATGGCGCGTCAGCGCGGCGGCGGCACGGAATGAATGCAGGAGTGCGAATCAAACGCAGGCATGACCGGGCTTCCTTCAGGTTTCGGATGAAACGGAACGGCGCGATGCGGTGACGCGGGAATGTTGCGAACGGCGGTGCGGCAATGGCAGGAAAGCGCGAAACGAGCCGGCACGGCGGGCCGGATTGCTTTCCGGAAGCTTGCGCAAAAGTTATCTCAGTGAAATGTCCGTGTCAAACTTTTTTAGCTTGAGTCAAACAAAGTTTGCATGTGTCGACGCGATACCGTCTCAACTTTCGTGGAATCCGTCCGTAAACCGTGAAAAACAGTCTGAAAGGAGAGAGAGGGCAATGACGATTTCGGTTACGGCTGCGGGCGGCCTGTCGCTCGCGCAGATGGCACAGGCGGCGCTCGACGGGCGCCAGGGCACGGATACGGCGGATTCCGGGAACCCGCCCGGCCAGCCGCTCACGGTCAGGGCGCTGGATCCTGAAGCGATGCAGGCGGCGCTGACCAAACAGTTGTCGATGGTCGGCGACCTGACGATGAAGCTGCGCGGCGTGACCGACCCGCTCGCGGCGAGCATGCAGGAGATCGTCGCGAAGCGGCCGGATCTGGCCGACGCGTCGTTCGACTTCACGACCGACAACGGGCAGATCAAGGTCGACTCGACGAGCCTGCCGGAGAGCGACCGCGCGTGGATCGAGTCGACGCTGAACGCGAATGCCGGCCTCGTGGCCGCGGTGAACGCGTTTCACGACCAGGCGGTCGACCTCGCCGCGCAGGGCGCGGCCGTGCGCGGCGACACGTTCACCGACAGCGACCGCGCGGTGGCCGGCCGGAACGCCGATGCGCGTTTTCATTTCATGAGCCTGCTCAACGCGTCCGTCGCGCGCAACCAGCCGCTGACGTCCGGCCAGCGCCTCGTCGCGGAAGACGGCACGCCGCTGACGGTCGGGCAGTCGGCCGGCACCGCGCGCGGCACGCTCGCGTTGCTGAATACCGTGCGCCAGTTGTCGTCGGGCACCGCGATCCTGGTCGACCCGTCAGGCCACAAGACGGCCGGCATGCGCGCGGAACTCGTCGACGTCGGCCTCGACGTGCTCGCCGCCTACACGCCGGACGGCAGCCACAGCGTCGGCTTCCACGAGACCGCGTAACGCGCGGCCTATTCGTCGCGCAACGCCTCGGCCGGCCGTACCCGGGCGGCGCGCCAGCTCGGGTACAGCGTCGCGGCGCACGACATCAGGAAGGCGGCCGCGGCGATCTCGATCACGTCGATCGCCGACAGCTTCGACGGCAGCGAGCTGAGGAAGTACACGGACGGGGTGAGGAAGCGGATGCCGAGCACCTGCTCGATCGCCGGCAGCACCCACGGGATGCTCACCGCGATCGCGCAGCCGGACGCGACGCCCGCGAGCGTGCCGGCGAGGCCGATCGTCATCCCCTGGATCGCGAAGATCTTCATGATCGAGCGCGGCGGCGCGCCGAGCGTGCGCAGGATCGCGATGTCGCCCTGTTTCTGCGTGACGGTCATCACGAGCGACGACACGAGATTGAACGCGGCGACCGCGACGATCAGCATCAGGATCAGCGACAGCATCCGTTTCTGCAGCCGTTCGGCTTCGAACCACGTGCGGTTCTGTCGCGTCCAGTCGCGGATGTACAGGTCGCCCGACAGCGTGCGCGACAGCGCGAGCGCGATCTCCGGCGCGCGCTGCAGGTCGTCGACGCGCAGCCGGACGCCGGTCGGCGCGGGCACGTTGAACAGCTTCCGCGCGTCGTGGATGTGGATGTACGCGAGCGCGCTGTCGTACTGGTAATGGCCGGACTCGAACGTGCCGACCACGTTGAACTGGCGGAACCGCGGCAGCGCCTCGCCGATGCGCGCGCCGTGGCCGGGCGCGAAGAACGTGATGCGGTCGCCGATCTTCACGTGCAGCGCATCGGCGAGCGCCGCGCCGAGCACGATGCCCATCTCGCCCGGCACGAGCGCGTCGAGGCGGCCGGTCTTCAGCTTGCGCGCGATCTCGGACACGCGCGGTTCGAGCACGGGGTCGATGCCGCGCAGCGCGACGCCCGTCACGCTGCCCGCGTTCGTCAGCAGCGCCTGCGCGTCGACATAGGGCGCGACCGCGCGCACGGCCGGGTTCCGCAGCGATTCGTGCGCGGTCAGCCGCCAGTCCGGCATCGAACCGGTCGGCGAGAAGATTTCCACGTGCGCGAGCACCGACAGCATCCGGTCGCGCACCTCGGTGCGAAAACCGTTCATCACCGACAGCACGACGATCAGCGCGGCGACGCCGAGCGCGATGCCGGCCATCGCGGCGCCGGCGATGAACGACACGAAGCCGTCGCCGGCCGAGCGCCGGCCGCCGCGCGCGTAGCGCAGCCCGATCTGCCATTCGAACGGGAGTTTCAAGCGGTTTCCTTTCATTTCGATTCGATCCTGCCGAGCCGCGCATTCTAGCGAACGCGGCGCGGCCGTGTGCCGAGGTCGGGGCGGAGAGCCGAAACCTGCCCGTCCGGCCGGTCGTCGGGCGGCGTTGCGCGCCGGCACACCGATATTTCCATCCTTTCGGGTCTGATCGATAATGGCGGCCAGCATCCGGTCGAACACAACATTCCAAGCATTACGGCGCAACCAGGGCCGCGCCGTCACAGACCGATAAATCTCGGGGAACGCCGCCGAAGCCGGCCGCACGTCCTTGAACAAGGAAATAACAACATGGATTTGCTGCGCTTCCTGCTGCTCCTGCCGATTCGCGTGGCGGGCTTCGTCTGGTGGCTGCTCGGCTGCGCGCTGCGGCCGCTGGTCGGCGACGTGTCGTGGACGGCGCCCGCGTGGATGGGCATCACCGCGGCGGCCGTGCGCCGCCGTCCGTGGCACGCCGGCGGCCTGGTGCTGCTCGCGGCCGCGCTCGGCTACGGCGGCTACTGGTTCAAGCATCGTCCGAAGCCGCCCGAGCCCGAAACCGTCGGCTTCACCGTGAAGGCGCCGGCGATCACGACCTACGAGGTCGACGACACCGACAAGCCGAAGATCACCGTGCATCCGCTCGAAGTGGCGTTCGCGCAGTCGGCCGCGCCGATCGAGCGGGTCGGCAAGCCGGCCGGCGACGGCATCGAGATGACGCCCGCGCTGAAGGGCGCGTGGGAGTGGGTCGACGACAAGACGCTGCGCTTCACGCCGGCGGCCGACTGGCCGGTCGGCGCGCACGTCGAGGTGCGTTTCGCGGTGCACCGCGTGTTCGCGCCGCAGGTGATCATGCGCGACGATCGTTTCGCGTTCGACCTGCCGGCGTTCGCCGCCACCTTCGGCAACAACGAGTTCTACCAGAACCCCGACAACCCGGCGGAGAAGCAGGCCCTGCTGCAGTTGCGCTTCAACTACCCGGTCGATCCGGCCGAGTTCGAGAAGCGCATCGGCCTCGTGCTGGTCGGCCGCGACGGCAAGAGCGCGTCGCCGCTGCGCTACACGGTCAACTACGACAAGATGAAGACGAGCGCGTGGGTCTACTCGCAGCCGCTCGAGATCCCGCGCGATCCGCTGTCGGTGCGGCTGGACGTCGACAAGGGCGTGAAGAGCGCGCGCGGCGGCAACGGCACGCCGGACGTGCTGCATGCGTCGGTCGGCGTGCCGGGGCTGTACAGCCTGTCGATCGGCAACGTCGCGCCGACCCTCGTCGACAACGAGCGCTACGAGCCCGAGCAGGTGCTCGTCGCCGAAACGTCCGACGGTGTGCGCAGCGCCGATCTCGCCGCGCGCGCGAAGGCGTGGGTGCTGCCGAAGCGCAAGCCGGGCGTCGAGCAGTCGGACGACGATCCGCCGTACGAATGGAACGTGGCCGACATCAGCGACGCGGTGCTGAAGCAGTCGAAGCCGCTGCCGCTCGAAGCGGTGCCGACCGAGAACGATTTCGCGATGCTGCAGAGCTTCAAGTACCACGCGACGCCGGGCGAGCGCGTCGTCGTGCGGGTCGAGGGCGACCTGAAGTCGGCCGGCGGCTACCTGCTCGGCAAGCCCGTGACGAGCGCGTTCACGGTGCCCGACTATCCGAAGCTGCTGCGTTTCATGGCGGACGGCTCGCTGCTGTCGATGAGCGGCAGCAAGCGGCTGTCGGTCGTGTCGCGCAACCTGCCGGGGATGAAGGTCGAGATCGGCCGCGTGCTGCCCGACCAGATCCAGCATCTCGTGAGCTTCAACAACGGCACGTACGCGCGGCCCGAGCTGTCCTATTCGTTCAGCGAGGATCACATCGTCGAGCGCTTCGTGCAGACGCGCGCGTTCCCGGCCGGCGAGCCCGGCAAGGCCCATTACGAAGGCATCGATCTCGGCCAGTACCTGAAGGGCGGCAAGCGCGGCGTGTTCCTGCTGCACCTGTCGAAGTTCGATCCGGCGGCCGCGAAGAAGCAGACCGACGACGCGAAGGATGACGATGCATCGTCCGCCGACGGCAGCCAGGATCAGTCCGACAACGCCGATGCGGGCGACAGCAGCGGCAACGGCAATGGCGACGATGGCGACAGCGCGCTCGGCGACACGCGCCTGATCGTCGTGACCGATCTCGGGATGCTGGTCAAGAAGGCGCTGGATGGCAGCCAGGACGTGTTCATCCAGTCGATCCGCACCGGCAAGCCGGTTGCGGGCGCAACCGTGTCGGTGCTCGCGGTCAACGGTCAGGCACTGTTCACGCAGACGACCAGCGCCGACGGCATCGTGCATTTTCCCGCGTTCAAGGGGCTCGACCGCGAGAAGCGGCCGCAGCTGTATGTCGTGAAGAAGGACACCGACCTGTCGTTCCTGCCGGTGGCCGGGCGCGACCGTCAGCTCGACTTCTCGCGCTTCGACGTCGACGGCGAGCGCAACGCGACGGGCCAGGGGCAGCTGTCGGCGTACCTGTTCTCGGATCGCGGCCTGTACCGGCCCGGCGATCCGTTCCACATCGGCCTGATCGTGCGCGCGGCCAGCTGGGCGCGCAGCCCGGCCGGCGTGCCGTTGCAGGCGGAAATCGTCGACCCGCGCGGGATCACCGTCGAGCGCAAGCCGGTGACCGTCGATGCGACGGGCTTCACCGAACTCGGCTACACGACCGCCGAAACGGCGCCGACCGGCACGTGGACGGTTAACCTGTATATCGTGAAGGACGGCCAGCCGGGTGCCGAGCCGATCGGCAGCACGACCGTCCAGGTGAAGGAGTTCCTGCCCGACCGGATGAAGGTCGACGCGAAGCTGTCGCAGCAGGTCGTCGAAGGGTGGGTGAAGCCGAAGGGGCTGAAGGGCATCGTCGATGCGCAGAACCTGTTCGGCACGCCGGCCGAGAAGCGCCGCGTCGCGGCGACGCTGACGCTGCGCCCCGTATGGCCGTCGTTCCGCAGCTGGCAGGGCTATCACTTCTTCGATGCGCGGCGCGCGAAGGAAGGCTACACGACGACGCTGCAGGACGGCACGACCGACGACAAGGGCCATGCCGAGTTCGACCTCGATCTCGACAAGTACGCGGACGCGACCTACCAGCTGTACTTCCAGGCGAAGGCTTACGAAGCGGAGGGCGGGCGCAACGTCGCGGCGAACGCGCAGACGCTCGTGTCGAACAACGACTGGCTCGTCGGCTACAAGTCGGTCGACGATCTCGGCTACGTGAAGCGCGGCAGCCCGCGCTCGGTGCGGCTCGTCGCGATCGATCCGGGCGCGAAGGCGATCGACGTGAAGGACCTGCGTGCGCAGCTCGTCGAGGAGCGCTACGTGTCGGTGCTGACCAAGCAGGATTCCGGCGCATACAAATACGATTCGCGGCTGAAGGAAGTGCCGGTGGACGAGAAGCCGCTGTCGATTCCGGCCGCGGGGCTCGACTTCGCGCTGCGTACCGACAAGCCGGGCAGCTACGCGCTCGTGATCCGCCGCGCGGACGGCACCGCGGTGAACCGGATCGAGTATTCGGTCACGGGCGCCGCGAACGTCACGCGCTCGCTCGACCGCAACGCCGAGCTGCAGGTGAGCCTCGCGAAGCACGACTTCAGGCCGGGCGAGCAGGTCGAGATCGCGATCCGCGCGCCTTATGCGGGCAGCGGGCTGATCACGATCGAGCGCGACAAGGTGTACGCGCATGCATGGTTCCATGCGGACACGACGAGCTCGATCCAGCACATCACGGTGCCGGCCGGTTTCGAAGGCAACGGCTACATCAACGTGCAGTACATCCGCGATCCGTCGTCGGACGAGATCTTCATGAGCCCGCTGAGCTACGGCGTCGTGCCGTTCTCGGTGAATCTCGACGCGCGCCGCAACGCGGTGAGCGTCGAGACGCCGGCGCTGGTGAAGCCGGGCGATACCGTCAACTTCACCGTGCATTCGGCGAAGCCGGCAAAGGTCGTCGTGTTCGCGGTCGACGAAGGCATCCTGCAGGTCGCGCGCTACAAGCTCGGCGATCCGCTGAAGTTCTTCTTCCGCAAGCGGATGCTCGAAGTCGGCACGTCGCAGATCCTCGACCTGATCCTGCCGGACTTCGAGAAGCTGATGGCGATGGCCGCGCCCGGCGGCGACGCCGACGACGCGATCGGCCGGCAGCTGAACCCGTTCAAGCGCAAGCGCGACAAGCCGGTCGTCTACTGGTCGGGGATCGTCGACGTGAACGGCGACACGCGCCTGAGCTACACGGTGCCCGACTACTTCAACGGCAAGCTGCGCGTGATGGCCGTGTCGGTGTCGCCGGACCTGGTCGGCACGTTCGAAGGCGCGACGACGGTGCGCGGCGATTTCGTGCTGTCGCCGAACGTGCCGACGACGCTCGCGCCGGGCGACGAGGCCGACGTCAGCGTCGGCGTCGCGAACAACCTGACGGGCGTGGGCAACCAGCCGGTGCCGGTGGCGGTCACGCTGAAGACGGGCCCGCAGTTGCAGGTGATCGGTCCGGCGACGCGGAACGTCGCGCTCGCGCCGCAGCACGAAGGCGTCGCGATGTTCCGCGTGAAGGCGACCGATACGCTCGGTTCGGGCGCGCTGTCGTTCGGCGCGCGCTACGGCGCGAAGGGCGCGCAGCAGCGCGTCGACGTGTCGGTGCGGCCGGCCGCCGCGTTCCGCACGCAGCTCGACATCGCGCGCGTCGATCCGGGCAAGAAGGCGAGCGTGCCGAACCTGCGGTCGATGTACGACGCGTACGCGTCGCGCGACGCGAGCATCTCGACCGCGCCGCTCGTGCTGTCCGAGGGGCTGTCGTCGTATCTCGTGAACTTCGACCACGCCTGCAGCGAGCAGATGGTCAGCGCGGTCGTGCCGCGCGTGTTCGCGGCGAAGTGGCTGTCGGTGCGCGCGCTGACGAGCGCGATGCATGCGCCCGAAGCCGGCGCCGATGCGGCGAATGCGAGCGCGATCGCGCAGTTCCTCGGCGTGCTGCGCGGCCGGCAGAACGCGCAGGGCGGCTTCGGGCTGTGGAGCGCGACGCCCGGCGCCGATCCGTTCGTGTCCGCGTATGCGATGCACGTGCTGCTCGATGCGCGCGATCGCGGCATCGCGGTGCCGAAGGACATGCTCGATGCCGGCAATGCCTATCTGCAGAAGCTCGCCGCGAACGATGCGCTCGGCTCGCTCGACCTGCTGCGGCAGCGCGCGTACGCGGTGTACCTGCTGACGCGTCAGGGCAACGTGACGACCAACAGCCTCGCGGCCGTGCAGAAACGGTTGCAGGAGGCGTACCCGAAGGACTGGAACAACGATCTCGCGGCCGCATGGCTCGCCGCGTCGTATCAGCTGCTGAAGCAGGACAAGGAAGCCGCCGCGCTGATCGCGGGCCCGCAGGCGTTGCTCGAACGCAAGCGCGCGTCGGACGGCGATTACGTGACGGGCTACTACATCGACCCGCTGACGCGCGACGCGAGCGTGCTGTACCTGCTCGCGAAGCACTTCCCCGAACGCGTGAGCAAGCTGTCGCCGCGCGCGATGGACAACCTCGCCGCGCCGCTCGTCGACAACCGCTACAACACGCTGTCGTCGGCGATGACGATTCTCGCGCTCGACGCATACGCGGCGTCGAACGCGGGCCAGCTCGACCGGCTCGCGATCGACGAAGTGCGCGCGGGTGCCGGCGCGAAGGACGTGTCGTCGATCCAGGCGGGCCTCGTGCGCTCGGGCACGTGGGCGGCCGGTGCGTCGCGCGTCGACTTCGTGAACGGCAGCACGCTGCCGGCGTGGTGGGTCGCGAGCCAGTCCGGCTACGACCGCGGCACGTCGACGAAGGCGATCAGGAACGGCCTGGAGATCGTGCGCGACTACACCGACACGAACGGCAAGCCGCTCGACAGGATCACGCTCGGCCAGGAGATCGACGTGCACCTGAAGATCCGCGCGACGGGTTCGGCGAACGTCGGCAACATCGCGATCGTCGACCTGCTGCCGGGCGGCTTCGATCCGGTGATCGCGCCGCCGCCCGCGACGGACACGCAGGATGGCGACGGCAACGGCGGCGCGTCGGCGCCGGTGGCCGATGCGCCGTGGCGGTCGCCGATCGGCGTGACGGGGTCGACGTGGCAGCCGCAGTTCGCGGATGTGCGCGAGGATCGCGTGGTGATCTACGGCACCGCGACGACCGACGTGCGCGAATTCGTCTACCGGATCAAGGCGAGCAACGCGGGCCGCTTCGTCGCGCCGCCCGCGTACGGCGAGTCGATGTACGACCGCCGGGTGCAGGCGCAGGCGCCGGGCGGCACGGCGCTGACGGTGGAGCGCGCGCGATGACGAGGCGGATGCCGCGGCGTTGCGCGCCACGTCGAAAGCGGGGAGTGCTCGCGCGTGGCTGAAGCCTCTGCCGTCCGGCGCGCGCTGCACGGTGCCGGCCGCTGGCTGCACCGCTGGCAGAACTGGCTCGTGGGCGTGCTGCTCGTGGTCGGCGCGCTGGTTGCGTGCCGGCTGTGGCCGCATCCGCCGCTGCGCGACTGGAAGCCGTCGTCGGTCGCGGTGACGGACGCGCAGGGCCGGTTGCTGCGCCTGACGCTCGCGAAGGACGAGCGCTACCGGCTATGGGTGCCGCTCGACCGGATGTCGCCGCAGCTCGTCGAAGCCGTGATGCTGCACGAGGACCGCTGGTTCTGGTGGCATCCGGGTTTCAACCCGTACGGGCTCGCGCGCGGCGCGTGGATCACGTACGTGCGCGGCGGCAATCCGCAGGGCGGGTCGACGCTGACGATGCAGCTCGCACGCTCGCTGTGGAAGCTGAACACGCGCACGCCGGCCGGCAAGCTCGCGCAGGTCGCGCGTGCGCTGCAGCTCGAGCTGTTCTATTCGAAGCGGCAGATCCTCGAAGCCTATCTGAACGACGCGCCATACGGGCGCAACGTCGAAGGCGCGGGCACCGCGAGCGTCGTCTATTTCGACCGAATGCCCGATGCGCTGACGTTGCCCGAAGCGCTCGCGCTTGCGGTGATTCCGCAGGACCCGGCGCGGCGCGTGCGCGGCGGGCAGGACGAGATCAACCGCGCGCTGGCCGCGTCGCGCAACCGGCTGTTTGCGCGCTGGCTGACGACGCATCCCGGCGATGCAGCGCTGAAGCCGCTGTTCGCGTTGCCGCTCGCGATGCGGCCGCTCTCCGCGCTGCCGTTCGACGCGCCGCATGCGGTCGACCAGGCGCTCGCCGCGCGCGGCGCGTGGCGCACGACGTCGGGCGATGCGGCGGACGACAGCGAGGCCGGCGCGCGGCTCGTGACGACGCTCGATCTCGACCTGCAGCGCACGCTCGAACGACAGGTTGCACGCTATGTCGCGCGCAACGACACGCGCGGCGTGCGCAACGCGGCGGCGATCCTCGTCGATACGCGCGACATGGGCGTGAAGGCGCTGGTCGGCTCCGCGAACTTCTTCGATCGCACGATCGACGGGCAGGTGAACGGCACGCTCGCGCGGCGCTCGCCGGGCTCGACGCTCAAGCCGTTCATCTATGCGCTCGGCTTCGACCAGGGCGTGCTGCATCCGCAGACGGTGCTGCGCGACGTGCCGACGTCGTTCGGCCCGTACGCGCCGGAGAATTTCGACGGCCATTTCCTCGGGCCGATCACCGCGACCGACGCACTGAACCGCAGCCGCAACGTGCCGGCCGTATGGGTCGCGTCGCAGCTCAAGTCGCCGGATCTGTACCGGTTCCTGCAGGAAGCCGGCGTGCGCCGCCTCGCGAGCGCGCAGCACTACGGGCTCGCGCTCGTGCTCGGCGGCGGCGAAGTGACGATGCAGGATCTCGCGGCGCTGTACGCGATGCTCGCGAATCGCGGCGAGTTCCGGCCGCTGCGATTGCGCGCGGACGAGCCGGCGCGGCCCGCCCGGCGCCTGCTGAGCGCCGACGCGAGCTACATGACGATGGACATGCTGCGCCAGCACCTGCGCCCCGACGAGACGAGCGGCGCGCAGCCGTCGAGCGTGCCCGTGTACTGGAAGACCGGCACGTCATGGTCGTTCCGCGATGCGTGGACGGCCGGCGTGTTCGGCCCGTACGTGCTGGTCGTGTGGGTCGGCAATTTCGACAATTCGGCCAATACGGCCTTCGTCGGCGTCGATGCGGCCGCGCCGCTGTTCTTCCAGGTCGTCGATGCGATGAACGCCGAGCGCCCGCTCGCCGAGCCGCCGCGCGCGATGCCGCCGCGGCTGAAGCGCGTGCGGATCTGTCTCGCGAGCGGCGATCTGCCGAACGAATGGTGTCCGCAACAGGGCTGGACGTGGTTCATTCCGGGCACGTCGCCGATTCGCGTGAGCAACGTGCACCGGCCCGTCGTGATCGACGATGCGACGGGGAAGGCCGCGTGTCCGCCGTACGACGGCAAGCGCACGCATACGGAGATCTTCGAGTTCTGGCCGTCGGACCTGCAGCAGGTGTTCGCGCAGGCCGGTATTCCACGCAGGCGGCCGCCGCAGAATGCGGACTGCCGCGATGCGGGGCAGGTGGAGGGCGACCCGCCGCGGATCACGTCGCCGCTGCGCGGCAGTACGTATGCGATGCGGGTGACGCGCACCGGGGAGACGCGCATCGCGTTCAACGCGACGGCCGATGCGAGCGCGCATGCGTTGTACTGGTTCGTCAACGATGCGTATGTCGGCCGCAGTACGCCGGGCGACGCGCTGTTCTGGCAGCCGGGGACGGCCGGCAGCTATACGGTGCGGGTGGTCGACGATCACGGGCGCAGCGATCAGCGGCCGCTGGGAGTGGGGCTGGAGCAATAGGCGCGGCCCGCACGCCCCGGTTCAGACGCTGTAGCCGATTCGCAGGACGCCCCACGGCCGTGCGCCGACGACGATCGGCGCGGAGACGTCCTTCATCAGCGCGAACTGGCCGTTGCCCATGTCGCGGCGATAGGTCTGCAGCAGGAACGGCTTGTCATGCGATACCGACATGCGCGCCGTCCGGTCCGTGTAGATCCGGCGGTTCCGGCAATTCGCGGCGTTCCAGGCGGCGTCCGCGCGCTGCGGCAGCGAGAACTTCCGGTTGTGGGTCGGCAGGTAGCACTGCCGGTCGAAGCTCGCGCAGTAGACGATGCGTTCGTCGAGGGCGAGGACCGGCTCCTGGACGGCCGGCAGCACGCGATCGGTGAATGCCGTGAAGCGCGTCATGAACTGTTGCGGGTCGGTGCCCGGAATCGGTTCGTAGTGCGTGTCGAACAGCGCGTCGAGTGCGATATCGCCGCGGCTTACCGCTTTCTCGAAGAGTTTGCCGATCGCGGCGGCCGTGCTCCGCGCGGTGTCGATCAGGCGCGTGTCGGGCGATTCGATGCCGGTCGCGGCGGTGAGCTCGATGAGCGTCTCGGAAACGGAGAGCAGATTGCCGAGCCGGTCCTTGGCCTGCGAGAAATTGTCGGCCGAGTTCTCGACGCCGGACGCCATCTCGCCTACCTGCTCGTCGAGTCGGTGGCACTGCGCCTCGATCTCGTCCGTCAGCGACGCGATCTGTTCGGCCCCGCCGGCAAGCTCGGTGATCGCGTACCCGGTCGCGTGCACGACCTCGCCGATCGTGCGCGTGCCCTCGCGCACGCGATGCGCCCGCGCGGCGTTGTCGGTGCCTTCCGCGAGCAGGCGCTCGGTCTGCTCGGCGAGCCGCGCGAGGGTCGTCTCGATCTGAGCCGTCGCCTGTCCGGTTTTCGCGGACAGGTTCTTGACCTCGGCCGCGACGACCGCGAAGCTGCGGCCCGACTCGCCGGCCCGCGCGGCCTCGATCGCGGCGTTCAGCGCGAGCAGGTGGGTCTGGCGCGCGATGACGGAGATTTCCTCGGACACGGCCCGCACGTGATCGAGCGCGTCGCGCAGCGCGCCCATCTGGTCGCCGATCGTGGTGACGCCCTCGACGAGGCCGTGAATGTCCGTGAGCGATGCCTCGATCGTCTGCTGCGACTGCCGGACCGCATTCGACGCATTGGCGCTGACGTCGCGCACCTGCTGCGCGGCCTCGGCGATCCGGTGGTTGCCGCGCAGCGTGAGGGCGGCCGATTCGCGCAGCGTATGGCATACCTCGGCCTGCCGGGCGACGCGGGCCGCGACTTCCTCGACGTGGCCCGATACGTCGCAGATCTCGATGCCGAGCCTGCCGGCCTGTTCGGCGATGTCGCCGACGAGCGCGCTCGTCGAACGGCGGCCGCGGCCGATTCCGAAGAAGTTCACGTGGGTGGGTCTCCTTGAAAGACGCGCGCCGGGTTCCCGGCGGAGGTTGGGCGTGCGTTCCTGACTTGACGGCCGCCCGGCCGCGGACTTGAGGTCGGGTAAACATCGAGATCGGCGTGCCGGACGACCGGACCGGCACCGGGCGGGGCGCGTTTGCGTCGGGTTTGCGCCGCGTTGCCGTGCCGGCCGCCCGTTCGCGAGCGCTGCGTCAGAACACGTGGCGGATGCCGGCGTTGACGCCGACCGTCGTGCCCGGCAACCCGTACAACGCGCCGCCCGTGATGCCGAGGCCGGTATTCATCGCGCCGTGGTTGTTGACGACGCCGACCTGCGCATACAGGCCCGTTCGTTTCGACAGGCTGTAGTCGGCGCCGACCGCGGCAAGCAGCGAGTGATTGTGCGAATCGTTGCGGTCGGTCGTGTACCACGCGCCGGTATTCAGGTCGAGGGCCGGCGTGACGCGATAGTCGAGGCCGGCGCTATACACGTTGTTGCTGAACGAGCCGGCGACCTTGTAGCTCGTGAACGACGCCTTGCCGGTCACGGGGCCGAACGTATAGGCGGCACCGATCGTGCGGCCGACGAACGCGACCGTGCTCGCAACCGGCGTCGGGGACGTGCCGCCGTTGCCGTCGTAGAGCGCCGCGTTGAGCATGAAGCCGCCGTTCGTATAGGTGACGCTTCCGGAATACTGGCGTCCCGCCTGGAAGTCGCCGGCCTTTCCGCCGAAGCCGAACATCGCGCTGGCCGTCAGCCCGGCGATCGTCGGGCTCGTATACGAAATCGCGTTCGGGTTGAAGAGGCCCGTGACGAGCACGTTGTCGACGTACGGCACCAGTGCGGCGCCGAAGTGGGAGACGTTGCGCGGGTCCGATCCGAGTATCGCGAGCACGAACGGCGAGAACTGCAGGCCGACCTTCGTTTCGCCGAATCCGCCGTCGATCCCGACCCACGCCTGGCGGCCGAAGAAGTTGCCGTTCGAATGGCCGAACGCGCCATCCGTGACGTTGAAGCCGCTCTCCAGCTTGAACTTCGCGTGCAGCCCGCCGCCGAGATCCTCGCTTCCGGTGATGCCGAAGTTGGTCGGCGTCATGCCCGTGTCGGTCAGCGCGAACTGGCGCCCGGCGTTGCCGCCGGTTGCCGAATCGAGCGATCGGCTCGTATAGAGCAAGGCGGCGTCGAGGTCGCCGTACAGCGTGACACTGCTCTGCGCGAAACCGCTCGTGCTTGCCGCCGCGCCGAGCAGCGCCGCGCAAATCGTCCATGTCCTGCTCTTCATCGTCTGTCTCCGTTTTTTTGAGTGTTGTAATACGTATTACTAATTAAAAGCGCCGTAACGGAATCGATGTGAGCCGCCTGCATGCCGTGCCGTCGGGGAACGCACGGCGATGCTTGTTGCCGGCGCGAATGTGATTCCTGACGGCGCTCGGGAAAATGCAACATGCATGCCAGGCGCGCGACCGGTGCGTGCAGGCGGGGAAAGCCGCGACAGCCGGGCGCGTGGCGAACCACCTGGTCGACCCAGCGACATCGCGGACGGTAGCGCGACACGAGGAAGCGTTCATAAATGCAGCAGATCGTGTTGCAGTCCTGATCAGTTTTCGTGCGAGCGGAATGATGGTCGCCCGGCGCGGCCGCGTCAGGCGATCAGCGAGCGCAGCGCCGGTGCGTGCCGGAATTGCCGGATGCGTTCGAGCGCGGATACCTCGAGCTGACGAACGCGTTCGGCCGACAGGTTCAGTTGCCGGCCGATCTCGCGCAGCGAATACTCGCTTTCGACATCGATGCCGTACCTCAGGCGAAGAATCCACGCTTCGCGTACCGGGAGGCAGTCGATCAGCGCGGCAACCGCGGTGCGCAACTGGCCGGCGCTCGCCGCTTCTTCCGGCGTCGGCGCATCCGCGTCGATCGTGACGTCGCCCAGCGTGAGGTCGTGATCGGGCGAAACCGGCAGGTCGGCGGAGATCGGTTCCCGCACGATGCTCATCAGTTCGCGCACCTTGTCGACGGGCAGCCGCATCTGCGTGGCGAGCGACCGTGCGTCCGCGACGTCGCCGGTCCGCTGCCGGTGCAGTCGTGCGAGCCGCGACAGCTTGTTGAGCGAATCGACCGTATGCGCGGGCACGCGTATCGTGCGTCCGAGATCGGCGAGCGCGTGCGTGATCGCCTGGCGGATCCACCACGTCGCATACGTCGAGAATTTGAAGCCGCGCCGGTGATCGTAGCGATCGACTGCCTTCATCAGGCCGATATTGCCTTCCTGGATCAGATCGGAGAAGGGCAGGCCGCGATCGGCATAGCGTTTGGCGACCGAGACGACGAGCCGCAGATTGCTCTGGAACAGCTTCGTTCTCGCGGGTTGCATCGCACGCTCGATACGCGAAAGCCTCCCATCGAGCGCGATCGCGATGTCGAGCGGTAGCGGCGACTGGGCAGCCAGGCGAGCGAGCGCGCTGCGCGCTTCGAGCAGCGCCGGCGCATGACGGGCGAGGGCGGCCGCGCAGCCGGGATGCGCGGTGCTGCATGCGTGTAGCCATGCGCGTACGTCGTCGCATCGCGTGAACAAATCGTGGCGCGCGGATTCGATCCGTATGCCCGAGGCGGCCAGCGTATCGGCGAGCCGTTTTTCGACCGTGCGCGCCTGAGTCGCGCGCGCGCCGTTCGCTTGCGCGATACGTTCGATCGCGCGCGAGGTGAAGCGAATTCTGCCGGTCGATGCGGCTGCGTCGCGCAGCAGTGCCCGGTAAGCGGCCGACGCGAAACCGTTCGCATGCAACGCGTGCTGCATCGCCGATGCCGGCGCAGCGGCGCGCTCGAGCGCGTCGACGATCGTATCGCGCCACGCCGGGCTGTCGAGGGCAAGACCGGCGCCGTCGTCGGAAACCGGCGATGCCACGGTCGGATCGCCCGGCAACATCGTCGGCGCACGCGCTGACGGCTCGGCATCACCGACGAGCCCCGTCACGTAAGCCGACGCCGCTACCTTGCCGGCGCGGATGTCGTCCGCGATCGCCGCGATGACGGCGAGCGCCGCCGGATCGCGGCTCAAGGCGCCGATGCATGCCGCGCGGCCGTTTTCCAGGCGAAGCGCGAGCGCGATTTCTTCGTCGCGTTCGAGCAGCGGCGTCGCGCTCAATTCCCGCAGATAGAGCCGAATCGGGTCGTTGGTCCGGCCCGCGGGCAGGTCGTCGGCCGCGAGCGGCGTCGATGCGTCGGCGAGCGGCGCCGCGACTTCCGACACTTGCGCGAAATGGCGGTCGAGCGTCCATGCGGTACGCGCGTCCGCATGCTCGCGCACGTCGATGCCGAGCTCGCGCAGAATCGACGCGGCTGCATCGAAATCCGGACCGTCGGCCGCGTCGCCGGGCGACGCATCGGCGATTTCGCCGCGTGTCACGTATCCGCGGTCGATGCCCAGCGCGATCAGCGCATGCAGACGGACCGCGTATTCGGCGTCCGTGCCGCGACGCGGCGCGCCGTCGCGCCCGGGCCCGGCGTCACGCGAGCTTTGCATAGACGTTGCACCAGCCTTCGGCGGCAACCGCCTTGCCCGCGAACATCGGGCACGTACCGAAGGATTCGCCCGCGGCAGCCTTGTAGAAGCGGCAGTTCGAACACGTCTGGCCGGCCTGGTACTTCGGGAACTTGCCTGCGTCGACGGTCGTCGCCTTTGCGCGGTAGCCGAGCGTCTTCGCTGTCGCGTCGTTTTCGTCGACGGGCGGTGCGGCGGCGAATGCGCGCGTGCCGGCCGCGAGCGCGGCGCACAGGCCGGCAGCCTGAACGAAGAAGGTCCGGCGATGGCGGGAGATCATGATGTCGTCCTGAATGAAATGAAGGAAAAAAGTCCGATCCGCGCGCCGGGCGTGCATCCCGGCGCGACGGTCGATCGAAGCGAAGGTGGGCGGGGAGCTTACTTGCGCGGCCCGGCGATGAGCGGCGCCTTCGAGGCGTTGGCGATATCGGCGGTCAGCTTGCTCTTCGACGTGTCGTAGCCGTTCGAGTAAAGCAGGAACGCCATCAGGTCCTCGTATTCCTCCGCGGTCAGCTTGCCGGGGCGATCGGCCGGCATGTTGCTCGACATGTACAGGAAGATGCCGCCGACGGTGATGTGCGACTTGCCCTCGGGAGCGAACGCCTCCCCGCTCAGCGCGGGCGCGGTATTGCCCTCGAGCTGGTCGCCGTGGCATTTCGCGCACGCATCGGCGTACAGCTTCTTGCCGTGCTGCACCTGCGTCTGGTCGAACGACGGGACGCCGCTGCCTTCGCCCGTCGACACCTTGATGAAACCGCTCCTTGCCGGCCGCTGCGCGGACGCGAGCGCGCCGTCGAGAAACCGGCCGGGCGCGGTCGTGGCAGCGGCTTGCGCGATGTCGTCGGGAAGCGTCCAGCCGCGCGTGAGCGATGCGAGACGACCGTTACCGCTCATCTGCGACAGCGCGGCGTCGATGCGCTTCTGCAGCGCGTCCTTGCCCGGCCCGAAGGCGAACGACAGTTGCCAGTCGGAATACGGCGACGACGTCGCCGCAACCTGGAACCGTTGTTTCGGATGGGCGTGCGCGTAGGCGACGACGCTCGGATACCAGACGATCGCGCGCTGCGCGCGGCCGGCGGCGAGCGCGCCGATCGTTTGCTCGCTCGTGTTCTCGAGGTCGAAGCGGGCGTTCGCCTGCTGCGCGGCGATCAGCTGCGACGGGCTGCCGTACGTGGCCGCGATCGTTTCCTTCGTGCCGGCCGGTGCGTGCGCATCGCGCAGCGACACGCTGACGTAGCCGGAGCGCAGATAGCCCTGCGAGAACGTCATTTTCGATCCCGACGCATCGGCGATCGCCGAACGCGGGAAGCCGGCGATCACGTCGCAGTCGCGTTCGAGCGACTTCGTCAGCTCGCTGGCGGAGATGCCGTCGTCGTCGCCATTGTCGTCGACACCGCGTTTGTTGAAGGTCGCGGCGATGCCCGCGGTGCGGAACACTTCGCGCGCAACGGCGCGGTCGAGCGCCGTGGTCGGACTGCCGGGCAGCGTGCAGACGCGCACGCCGGCCGACGCGGCTGCCGGTGTCAGCGCCACGCCCACGGCGAGCAGACTGGCGACGGTAACGGAGGTGAGACGAGTATTCATGGTCGTGTGTCCGGTTGAAGCGGGTGGGGCGTCGCGCCCGCATCGGGCGCATGCGGGCGCGACTCGGGGCTGGCGCGCGTTCAGTCGAGCGCGAACACGTAGAGCGTGCCGCCGCGCGGAACGTCCTTCGCGATGTCGGCCATCGGGCCGCCCCAGATCGGGTTCGCGCCGCCGTAGCCGGCGAGCACGGCGACATACTCCTTGCCGTCGACCTCGTACACCGACGGTTGCGAAATGATGCCGCTCGCCAGTTGCGGGCTTTCCCACAGCACCTTGCCGGTCGCCGTGTCGAATGCGTACAGGTGGCCGTCGAGCGAGCCGCTGAACGCGAGGCCGCTCGCCGTGGTCGCGACGCCGCCGTTCCACGGCTTCTTCGACCAGTGGCTCCACAGCTTCTTGCCGGTGTTCACATCGATGGCCGTGAGTTCGCCGTAGCCTTCGCTGCCCGGTTCGGGCTTGATCTCGAAGCCTTCGCCGAGATACGGCAGGCCTTCCATGTAGCTGACCGACTTGCCGGTCAGGCTCATGCACGCGTGCAGTGCCGGCACGACCGCGATGTTGCGTTCCTGGTCGTACGAGATCGACCACCAGTTCTTGCCGCCGAGGAAGCTCGGGCACGTTTCGATCGTCGTGCCGGCCTTCGGGAACTTCGATGCGTCCTGGATCGGTTTGCCGTCGGCCGTGTAGCCGGTGACAGACAACGCCTTCACGAACGGCGTCGCGTAGATCAGCTTGCCGGTCGTGCGGTCGATCGCGTGGAAGAAGCCGTTGCGGTCCGCGTGGATGATCGCGTCGTAGTCCTTGCCCTTGTACTTGATGTCCGCGAGGACGGCCGCATTCACGCCGTCGTAGTCCCACGTGTCGTTGTTCGTGTACTGGTAGTGCCACTTCAGGTTGCCGTTCTTCGCGTCGAGCGCGAGCAGCGAGTCGGAATACAGGTTGTCGCCGGGGCGCAGCGCGGCGAGCCACGGGCCGGGGTTGCCGACCCCCCAGTACAGCGTGCGGGACGCGGCGTCGTACGTGCCGGTGAGCCACGCGGCGCCGCCGCCGTGGCTTTGCATGCCGTCGGGCCAGGTTTCCGCGCCCTTTTCGCCGGCGGCGGGAATCGTGTAGCGCTTCCAGACCTGCGAGCCGTCCTCCGGGTTCAGCGCGGCGATGTAGCCGCGAATGCCGTATTCGCCGCCGGACGTGCCGACGACGATCGCGCCGTCGATCGCGAGCGGCGCGAGCGAGAACGCGTAGCCGAGGCCCGGTTCGAACATCTGCTTCTTCCACACGAGGTTGCCGGTCTGCGCGTCGAGCGCCGCGATTTCACCGCTCAGCATCGCGATGTAGACGTTCTTGCCGTACAGCGCGACGCCGCGGTTGACGACGTCGCAGCACGCGGTCTTGAACGAGGCCGCGCCGAGCTTCGGCTCGTATTTCCACAGCTGGCGGCCCGTCTTCGCGTCGAACGCGTAGACGTTGTCCTTCGGCGTCGTCACGAACAGATAGTTGCCGTTGACGATCGGCGTGGCTTCGAAACCCTGCTTCAGGTCGGCGGGGAACTTGTACGCCCAGACCTGCTTGAGATCCTTCGCGTTCGACGTGTCGATCTGCTTGAGCGGCGAATGCGAGCGGCCGTCGTAGGTGCGGTAGTAGGTCAGCCAGCCGGGGTCGCCGTGTGCATCGGTCAGGCGCTGGTAGGTCACGGCCGGGTAGTCCGCGGCCGCTTCGACGAGGCCGGGGTTCAGTGCGATGGCGGCGGCCACCGCGACTACGGTTGTCGCCAGCCGGCTCGCTGAAGCCGAGAGTTTCTTCATGGTTGTCTCCTGAGTCATTGTGGTCGCACCGCCGCGAACGATTCGTCGCGCCGGCACGGTTGGGGTGTCCGGGCCGAGTGCACTGCCCTTTACGCAAGTCGCATGCCATCGCGGCGGGATGCCGGTGCGGCGCGGTGCACCGGCGGATCGCGGGTGATGTGCCGATCGGCGAGACGTGCCATGACGTCGACGCAGGTGTTGCATTCAGGTACACCGTCGCGCGCGAAGTGTTGCCAAACATGACAGGTGGCGCAGTCCGCGGCGCAGCGGGCCGCCGGTTGCACGCATGCCGTTCCGCAGCGATGCGCGGCGCGGCACGCTGCGCTCGTCCGCGCTGCGCTGGCACGGTTCTCGCACGCCCGCTTCGCGACAACTCGTCGCCGCGCGGTGCATCGCCCGCGCCGGCGGAATAGGAATGCGGAGACAACGTAAATGATCAGGAGACCAAAGGCCGCCGGGTGTGACGGCGCGACACGACGTGGCCGGCGTGCGCGATGCGTTGGCTCGACCCTCGGCGCGCTCGCGCTGTTCGGCTTGCCGCCCGGCGGCGTGCGCGCGCAGCAGCAGCCGGACGCCGCCGCGATCGTGCCGCCCGCGCCGGCCGTCATGCTGCCTGCGGTGGTGGTGGTCGGCACCACGCCGCTGCTCGGGATCGGCACGCCGCTGTCGAAGGTGCCGGCGAACGTGCAGACGGTGCGCGCGGCGGAACTCGAGATCCAGCACCGCGCGACGCTCGCCGATTTCTTTGCCGCGAACCTGCAGAGCGTGACGATCTCGGATGCGCAGGGCAATCCGTATCAGACGGACGTCAACTATCGCGGCTTCACCGCGTCGCCGCTCCTCGGCACGCCGCAGGGATTGTCGGTGTTCGTCGATGGCGTGCGCGTGAACGAGCCGTTCGGCGACGTCGTGAACTGGGACATCCTGCCGGTGCAGGCGATCGACCGCGTGCAGCTGATTCCGGGCTCCAACCCGGTGTACGGGCTCAACACGCTCGGCGGCGCGCTCGCGATCACGACGAAGAACGGCAAATCGAGCCCGGGAGGCGAAGCGGAGGTGTCGGGCGGTGCGTGGGGCCGCAAGACCGCGAGCATCGAGCAGGGCGGCACGATCGGCCCGAACCTCGACTACTATGCGACCGCGAACCTCGCGAACGACGGCGGCTGGGCGGACCATAACGCGAGCCGCGTGCGGCAGGCGTTCGGCAAGCTGCGCTACACCGATGCGGACACGACGCTGTCGATCGCCGCAGGCGGCGCGGACAACACGCTGTCCGGCACCCAGACGATCCCGCGCTCGTTCGTCGACAACCCGAAGCAGGCGTATACGTATCCGGACCGGAACCACAACAGCGCCGGCTACCTGACGCTGTCGGGCGATCGCTTTTTCGGCGAGAACGTCGAGCTGAGCGGCAACGCATACTACCGGCACCTGCGCAACGCGAACACGAGCAGCAACAACAATACGGATTACGGTTCGGTGAACGACGACGGCACGGTCGACACGGTGCAGGGCAGCAACGTGCAATCGACGATCGTCACCGACAGCTACGGCGGCAGCGTGCAGCTCACGCTGCTCGGCAAGCTCGGCGGAATGGCGAACCGGCTGGTCGCGGGCGTCTCGGCCGATGTCGCGAACTCGAGCTACGTCGCGTCGTCGCAGGACGCATCGTTCACCGATGCGCGCGAGGCGATCGGCATCGGCGATTTCGTCCGGCAGACCAGTGCGAAGACGCGCAACGCGAGCGTCGGTGCATACCTGAGCGATGCGCTGTCGCTGACGCCGCACTGGACGCTCACGCTGTCGGGCCGCTACGACTGGTCGAAAGCGCTAATCGGCGACGAGAGCGGCGTGCAGCCGCTGCTCGACGGCAACCATGTATTCTCGCGCTTCAACCCGGCGGTCGGGCTCAACTGGAATCCGGTCGCGGGATTCACCGCATATGCAACCTACAACGAGGGCATGCGGTCGCCGACCGCGATCGAGCTCGCGTGCGCGGACCCGTCCGCGCCGTGTTCGCTGCCCAACGACTTCATCGCCGACCCGGCGCTCAAGCCCGTGATTTCGAAGACGTTCGAAGCCGGCGTGCGCGGCCGCGTCGGCGCGGCGACGACCTGGAGCGCCGCGGCCTATCGCACGACACTGAGCGACGACATTCAGTTCATCAGCAGCCCGGCCAGCGCGCAGGGCTATTTCCGCAACGTCGGCGATACGCGGCGGCAGGGGATCGAGCTCGCCGGCCGCACGCGGTTCGGCCCGCTCGGTGTCGGGCTGTCGTACAGCCATGTCGAGGCGACCTACCGGTCTTCGTGGACCGAACACAGCCCGGCGAATTCGGCGGCCGACGCGAACGGCAACGTGACGGTCAAGCCGCGCGACCGCATCCCCGGCATTCCCGCGCATACGGTGAAGCTGCGGCTCGACTACGCGGCGACGTCCGCGTGGGACATCGGTACGAACGTAACGTGGCGCAGCGGCGTGTATGCGCGCGGCGACGAGAACAACGAGGACGTCAACGGCCGGATCGCAGGTTACGTGCTGGTCGATCTCGACATGCGTTACCGGATCACGAAGCGGTTCGAGGTGTTCGCGAGCGTGACGAACCTGTTCGACAGGCGCTACGCGAGCTTCGGCGCACTTGGCCAGAATTTCTTCAACGGGCCGAACCACACCTTCGACGGCGCGAATCCGGTGAACGAGCAGTTCGTCGGGCCCGGCGCACCGCGCGGCGCATGGGTCGGCGTGCGCTACGCGTGGGATTGAGCGCGGCGCGTTCGCTCGTGTCGTCGCGCGGCGTCATGCCGCGAGCGGGCGCGGGGCCGTCAGGTCAGCGGCACCGTCGCGAACATCGCATGCGCGGCGCGTGCGACGCTGCGCGCCAGTGCCGGATCGCTGGCCAGATGCCCGGCCCGCACGCGTTCGATTTTCGCCTCGGGTACGGCCCGCGCGAGGCGCTCGACGTTGCGGACCGGGCAAACGGGATCGTGTATCCCGTGCGCGGCGAACAGCGGCACCTGGGCCTGGGCGGCGCGTCGCGCGAGCGCGAGCACGCGGCGCTCGCCGAGCCAGCAATCGCGTTGCAGGTAGTGCGCCTGGATCCGGTATTTGTCGATCAGCCGCCCGACGGTCTCGTTCGACCGGATCGTGCGGACGGGCGAGCGGCGCGTGCGCACCGATGCGAGGAGGGCGTTTTCATAGGCGTGCCACGCGAGCGCCACCGCGCGCTGTCGGGCTGCGCTTGCGCCGCGGCGCAGCCGCTGCGCGCAGCGCGCCAGCAGGCGTTCCGGCTGGCCGCCGCCGGCTGCCGCATGCAGGCGGCGCCATTCGCGCGGGGCACGTGTGCGGGACGTCACGAAGAGGCCGCGGACTTCGCGTCGCGACGTCAGGAACAGGCCGCGCAGCACGACCCCGGTCACCCGCTCCGGATGCGTGCCCGCATACGCGAGCGCGAGCGCGGCGCCCCACGATCCGCCGACGACGCCCCAGCGTGCAATGCCGAGCTGCGCGCGTACCGCCTCGAGATCCGCGATCAGCCGCGCGGTGTGGTTGTGACGTGTGCCGCCGCGCGGCCCCGACGCGCCCGCGCCGCGCTGGTCGACGAGCACCACGCGCATGCGCGCGAGGTCGAACAGCCGCAGGATGCCGGCCTGGCTGCCGCTGCCGGGCCCGCCGTGCAGCACGACGACCGGGTGGCCCTGCGGGGCGCCGGCCACGGCGAACGCGATCGATTGCGCGTCGCGATGCAGGCGCCGACGAACGGGCATGGCCGGCGAGGCGGGCGATGGCGTGGAGCGAAGCGGGCGGCGTGTCATGTCGATGGGGTTCGCGCGGAATAGGAACGGTAACCGTCGGCGGCCGGGCAGTCGCCGGGCCTGCCCTGCGACCAAGCGAGAAGCGAGCCAGCGGCGCGCCGGCCGCGAAGATCCGGATTCGCACGGGTAGTCACGCGGCGGGAAATCACGGTATCACGCAGGCAGGCCGTCGCGCGACGCGACACGCCCGGCCGTGCCCGGACGACTGATTACATTGTCCTTTCATGAAGTTGCGTGGCGTCGGCGTGGCCCGATGCTTGCTTGCAATGACGGCAAAGAGTCCGGCAGTTGACCGGAAGGATCCCCCGGAGGAGACAATGCGCGATGACGTAGAGCAGGCGGCCGGGTCACGGGCCGTGCATCCCGCTGGCTGGCCCGCGCCGTCGATCCAGAAGGCCCATGAGCGCTCGGAGACATTTGGCCTGCAGGTATCGGCGCGGCCCGATTACGACGTGCTGTCGACCTCGGCGCTGGTGCTCAAGCGCGAGCAGAGCCGGGTGCTGTGCGTGCACGCGATGCCGGTGATGGAGACGCTGCACGAACAGATCGTCAATACGCAGAGCATGATCGTGCTCACCGATGCGGAGGGGCTGATCCTGCACTCGATCGGCGACGACGATTTCCTGCGCCGCGCGGAAAAGGTCGCGCTGCGCCCGGGCGCGAACTGGGCGGAGAACCGGCAGGGCACCAACGCGATCGGCACGGCACTGGCCGAGCTGTGCCCGATGGTCGTCCACGGCGACCAGCACTTCCTGGCCGCGAACCGCTTCCTGACCTGTTCGAGCGTGCCGATTCTCGATCCGTACGGGGATGCGATCGGCGTGCTCGACGTGACGGGCGATCACCGCAGCTATCACCAGCACACGATGGCGCTCGCGAAGATGTCGGTGCAGATGATCGAGAATCACCTGTTTACGACGACGTTTCAGGAAACGCTGCAGGTATCGTTCCATGGCCGCCCCGAGTTCCTCGGCACGCTGATGGAGGGGATCGTCGCGTTTACCGCCGACGGGCGCTTCCTGTCGGCCAATCGCAGCGCGCAGTTCCAGCTCGGCATGCCGCTCGCCGTGCTGCGCGCGCACACGCTGTCGTCGCTGTTCGACGTCACCAGCGCGCAGCTGATCGACCGCATGCGCGCGAGCACCGACCGGCACCTGATGCTCAATCTCGGCAACGGCGCGGTGGTCTGCGCGCGCGTGCACTTTCGCCGCGCGACGCTCGCCGAAGGCAGCCGGCCGACGGACGTCCACGATGCGGGGGCGCCGGCCGCGCGCGCGAACGCGGTGCCCGCGCCGGCGGCGGGCACGTCGGCCGGCCTGTCGCGGCTCAACTATCTCGACACCGGCGATGCGCAGGTCGCCAGCGTGATCGCGAAAGTGCGCAAGGTGATCGGCAAGGACATTCCGATCCTGATCACCGGCGAGACCGGCACCGGCAAGGAACTGCTCGCGCAGGCGATCCACAACGACTCGCCGCGCCGCGACGCGCCGTTCGTCGCGGTCAACTGCGCGTCGATTCCGGAGACGCTGATCGAGTCCGAGCTGTTTGGCTACGAGGAGGGGGCGTTCACCGGCGCGCGCCGCAAGGGGGCGATCGGCAAGCTGCTGCAGGCGAACGGCGGCACGCTGTTTCTCGACGAGATCGGCGACATGCCGTATCCGCTGCAGGTGCGGCTGCTGCGCGTGCTGCAGGAGCGCCTCGTCAACCCGCTCGGCTCGACGAAGACGATCGCCGTGGATATCGCGATCATCTGCGCGACGCACCGCGACTTGCGCGACATGATCGCGCAGAACCGTTTCCGCGAGGATCTCTACTACCGGTTGAACGGCCTCGTGGTGCGCCTGCCGCCGTTGCGCGACCGCACGGATCTCGCGGTCGTCGTGCAGAAGATGCTGCAGCGCGAAGCGTTCGCGGGCCCGGGGCGTCCGCCCTTGTCCGTCGCGCCGGACGTGATGGCGCTGTTCGTGCGCTGCACGTGGCCTGGCAACTTCCGCCAGCTCGGCAACCTGCTGCGTACGGCGGCGGCCATGGTCGACGACGACGGCGAAATCCGCCGCGAGCACCTGCCGGACGACTTCTTCGACGACCTGCGGCGTGGCGATGCGCAGGCCGTGCAGGCCGCGCCCGATTCGTCCGCCGCGGCGGGCGCCGGGCCCTGTATCGCGGATGCGTTGCCGGCCGCCGACGCGCGGCTGCAGGACGTCGCCGCGTCCGCGATCGCCGCCGCGCTCGCTCGTCACGGCGGCAACGTGTCCGCCGCGGCGCGCGCGCTCGGCGTCTCGCGCAACACGATCTACCGGAAGATGCCGGCAGCCGACGCGGGGCGCCCGCCGTCGGACGAAAGCTGACGCGCAGCCGTCGCGCCGGGCGCGGCCTGTCACAGCCGGTGTGTCAAGTTGCAACACCGGTGTTCAACGATTCAACACCTGTCACCACTCGCGGACATCGCGCCGCCGGGGTGGCGGCCCGCATTCGCGCGAATCGTGTCGGCCATTCGTAAGGATTGCGCCCCGATCCCCGGACGAGGGCCGTCTGCCGCCGCCGCACCGCCGAAATACGGCTTCGGCACGCTCCTTGCTGAAGAGTAACCGACCGCTCGATTGCCGCGGTCGTTCGACTCATCCGGCAACGCATCAATCCTCAACTCGACAGGAGACACACCATGCAGTGGACGACACCGTCTTACACCGACCTGCGCTTCGGCTTCGAAATCACGATGTACATCGCCAACCGCTGATCGCCGCGCGTGCCGCCCGCTTCGCCGTGGTCGGCGCGGGCGGTCTCGGGAGCTGACGCCCATGAAGATCAAGATACTCGGCTCGGGAGCCGGCGGCGGCCTGCCGCAATGGAACTGCAATTGTGCGAACTGCCGCCGTGCGCGCAGCGGAAGCGGCCACGTGCTGTCGCGCACGCAGTCGTCGATCGCGGTCAGCGACGACGGCATCGACTGGGTTCTGGTCAACGCGTCGCCCGACATTCTTTCCCAGTTGCGCGCGGCGCCGGACCTGCAACCGGCGCGCGCGATCCGCGACAGCGGCATCGCCGCCGTCGTGCTGTGCGACGCGCAGATCGATCACGTGACAGGCCTGCTGATGCTGCGCGAGCGCTCGACGCCGCTGCCGCTCTACGCGAGCGCGCCGGTACTCGACGACCTGTCGACCGGCTTGCCGCTCGTGCCGCTGCTCGGCCATTACTGCGGCGTTGCCTCGCACACGATCGTGCCCGGCGAGCCGTTTGCGGTGCCGGCGGCGAGCGGGATCCGTTTCACCGCGATTGCCGTCGACAGCAAGCCGCCGCCTTATTCGCCGCGGCGCGCGTCGGCCGCGCCCGGCGACAACATCGCGCTGTCGATCGAAGACGTCGCGAGCGGGCGGCGCGCCTTCTATGCGCCGGGACTCGCGTCGGTCACCGACGACGTACGCGCGGCAATGGACGGCGCCGATCTCGTGCTGGTAGACGGCACCTTCTGGACCGGGACCGAGATGATCGATCTCGGCCTGTCGGGCAAGCACGCGTCCGACATGGGACATCTCGCGCAGTGCGCGGAACACGGGCGGCCCGGCATGATCGACTGGCTCGACAGGTTGCCCGCGCGAACGCGCAAGGTGCTCACGCACATCAACAACACGAACCCGATTCTCGATCCGCATTCCGTCGAACACGCGCACCTGCGCGCGCATGGCATCGATGTCGCGCACGACGGCATGCAATTCCAGGTCTGACGATGAACGCACCGATCCCCGCTACGGCGTTGCACGCGACGCCCTGGACCGCGACCGAATTCGAGGCGCGCCTGCGTGCGCTCGAATCGCGCTATCACATCCATCATCCGTTCAACCGGCGGCTCAACGGCGGCGCCTGTTCGCCCACGCAGATTCGCGGCTGGGTCGCGAACCGCTTCTACTACCAGATCTGCATCCCGCTCAAGGACGCGGCGATCCTGTCGAACTGCCCGGATCGCGAGACGCGGCGCCGCTGGATCCAGCGGCTGATCGACCACGACGGGCAGGGCGACAACGCAGGCGGCATCGAGGCGTGGGTGCGTCTCGGCGAGGCATGCGGTCTCGAGCAAGACGAACTGTGGTCGCTCGAACACGTGCTGCCCGGCGTGCGTTTCGCGGTGGATGCGTACGTAAACTTCGCGCGGCGCGCGCCATGGCAGGAGGCGGTGTGCTCGTCGCTGACCGAGATGTTCGCGCCGCAGATCCATCTCGACCGGCTCGCGGGCTGGCCGTCGCATTACCCGTGGATCGAGCCGGCCGGGCTGCATTACTTCCGCAGTCGCGTGCCGCTCGCGCAGCGCGACGTCGAGCACGGGCTCGCGGTCACGCTCGCGCATTTCACGACACCGGAAGCGCAGCAGCGCGCGCTCGGCATTCTGCAATTCAAGCTCGACATCCTGTGGTCGATGCTCGACGCCGTCGAAAAGGCCTACCCGTTATGAATGCGATCGAAGCCGCCAGCGGCGTGCCGCTGCGCCCCTGCCTCAGGGGCATGTACCGCCTGCAATGGGAGGCGGCCCAGGATGCGTACGTGCTGCTCTATCCGGAGGGCATGGTCAAGCTGAACCCGAGTGCGGGCGAGATTCTCGCGCGCTGCGACGGCACGCGCGAACTGGACGACATCATCGGCGAGCTCGAGCGCCTGTTCATGCAATCGGATCTCGCGACCGACGTCTACCGTTTCCTCGATCATGCGCGACTGCGCGGCTGGCTCGACTGACATGACGTCCGACACCTCCCGTCCGTCCGCGCCGCTGTGGCTGCTCGCGGAACTCACGTACCGCTGTCCGCTGCACTGCGCGTTCTGCTACAACCCGGTCGACTTCGCGACGCACGGCGCGGAACTCGACACCGACACGTGGCGCACGGTCATCAGCGATGCGCGCGCGCTCGGTGCCGCGCAAATCGGGTTCTCGGGCGGCGAACCGCTGCAGCGCGGCGACCTCGAGACGCTCGTCGCGCATGCGCGCGGGCTTGGCTTCTATACGAACCTGATCACGTCGGGCATCGGGCTGAACGTCGCGCGCATCGAGCGGCTCAAGGCCGCCGGGCTCGACCACATCCAGTTGTCGCTGCAGGATTCGACGCGCGAGCTGAACGATTTCCTGACCAGCACGCGCACGTTCGAACTGAAGCGCGACGTGGCGCGGCTGATCAAGGCGCACGGTTACCCGATGGTGCTCAACTGCGTGCTGCATCGCTACAACCTGCCGCACGTGGGACAGATCATCGAGATGGCGCTCGACCTCGGCGCCGATTACCTGGAGCTCGCGAACACGCAGTACTACGGCTGGGCGATGCTCAATCGCGACCAGTTGATGCCGACCGTCGAGCAGGTGCGCGAGGCCGAGGATACGGTCAACCGCTATCGCAAGCTGATCGGAGAGCGCTGCAAGATCCTGTTCGTCGTGCCCGACTATTTCGAGCGCCGCCCGAAGGCCTGCATGAACGGCTGGGGTTCGGTGTTTCTCGGCGTCGCGCCGGACGGCACCGCGCTGCCGTGCCATGCCGCGCGGTCGCTGCCGGGGCTCGCGTTGCCGAACGTGCGTGACCGGTCACTGCGGGAAATCTGGTACGACAGCGACGCGTTCAACGCGTTTCGAGGCGACGACTGGATGCGCGAAACGTGTCGCACGTGCGACGAGCGGCATGCGGATCACGGCGGTTGCCGGTGTCAGGCATACCTGCTGACGGGCGATCCGAACGAGGCCGACCCGGTGTGCGAGAAGTCCGCCCATCACGGCCAGGTCGAACAGGCCGTGCAGTTCGCGCGACGTCGCGCGCCGCGCGACGAACGGCCGCTGGTGTTTCGCAGCAAGGAGAATTCGCTCGCGCAAGGCGGCGCGGCGTGCGACGGCTGACGGGGCGCGGTCAGGACGAGCCCGGGTGAGGCAGCGCGACGCAATGGATGTCTGAACGATCGATACGCAGTCCTCCAGATATATCTGGCGCAATTTCGTGCGCAACGAAGGCTGAACGCGGGACGGAGTGCGTGATGCGTGCGGCTGATGCGGGTATTCGAAGGATGAACGGGGCGCGCGGCGCCCTCCACGATCTCGTCGACCCTGGCGGCGTGCGTATCGCGTTGGCGATCGCCGCGACCTGTGTGCTGCATGTGGGCGTATTGATCCTGCTCGCCCGCGAACCGGCCGTGCGCGGCGTGACCGTGCAACGCCGGGTGATGGTGGCGACGCTGATTGCGCCGGCACCGGCAGTGCCGACGGCGGCGGCTGCCGCGGCGAATTCGAGGGCTGCGTCGCACGCGACACATCGCACGGTGTCCGCGCCTCGCTCGCCGGTGAGCAGCAAGCTGCCGACGATCCAACCCGCCGCACCGGATCGAACCCGGCCGCCGGCACGCGATGCGGCGGCGCCGTCGCCACCCGTGCCGTCCGCGACGGCAAGCGAGCGAAGCGTCACGCCGCACGACGACGCGCATCCCGACACCAGGCAGGCACGATCCGAATCGCAGACCTTACCGGCGCCCGCGACGCCGCGCTTCGTCGCGCATCCCGACTGTGCGCTGGCCACCCCCGGCTACCCGCCGCAGTCGTTGCGTACGGGCGAGCACGGCACCGTACTCGTCGAACTGGTAACCGATGCGGCCGGCCGGGTGGTCGCTGCGCGTGTCGTGACCGGCAGCGGTTTTCCGCGCCTCGATGCGGCGGCGCGCGACGCGGTGCTGGAGAGCCGCTGCGCTGCGCAGGTCGAGAACGGCACGCCGCTGCCGATGCGGGCGCGCGTGCCGATCACGTTCACTCTCGATGAATGACCGGGCACTCTGGCGACATCACCCGTCATCCGCCTTCGCCTGCAAATCCTTCAGCCCCTGGATCACGACCAGCAGCGCGCGTCCGTGCTCGTCCGACCCGTCCCACGCGTCGACGATCGCGTCGCGCAGCAGGTCGTTGTAGCGCCGGCGCGACGGCTCCGTATCGACGCCATAGAAACTGCATAGCTTGTTGAATGGCGCGCTGCGGCGCAGCCGCCGTCCGTTCGACAGCCGCAGGCGCGACACGGTCGGCTGGCTGACCCCGGAAAGTCGCGCTATTTCGCTGGACGAGCGTGTGTCTGCCAGCAGGCGGCGCAACAGGTCTTGAACGGGAAAATCTTGGTCCGGGGCTTCCATGCGATGCATTATACCTATACAGTTACGGCTGTTGAATGGGCTTGCTGTCACCAGCGAAGCTGTATCCCGAGAAAGTTGATGACACTGAAACACCTCCCTCCCACGTTCTGCTGGACCAAGATCGGTACCGAGTCCGGCGAGGAACTGCCGACCGTCGTGCTCCGCAAGGAATGGGAGCGCCGGCTCGGGGGCGGGCGTTTTCTGTGGGGCATCAACCAGCCGCTCGGCAGCAGCGCGCAAGTCGCCGCGCATCGCACGGGCTCGTTGCTCGCGTTGTTTTCGCCGGTCGCGTCGCGCCCGCGAGCGGGCGAGCGCAAGGACGCGCTGCTGTGGAATGCATGGGTCGACGCAAGCGGGCAGGTGCGGCCGTTGCCGCCGCATACGTTCATCGCCAGCCGCTCGACGTTGCCGTCGGGCCGGCGCCGCGAACAGCACTACGCACTCGTGTGTGCGTCGTCCACCGCGCTGACGGTCGGCACGCAGCTGCGCGTGTTTCCCGATCATCTGCGCAGCGTGAGCACCGGCAAGCCGCTCGGCGCCGCACAGGGTGCGGCCGTGGTCGATTGCGTCGGGCGGGCGAGGGAGCAGACGGGCAAGAGCTATCCGCTCGCGTTGTCGGTCGAGCTCGAAGCGCCGTATTTCGTGCGGCTCGCGCAGCCGTGCGTGCTGAAGGCGCGCGATCTCGCGGAAGTGAACAAGGCCACGCGCGCGGGCGATTTCGATCGCTTCGTCGAGCTCGTCGCGCGCCTGCGCGGCCGTTCGCCGACGGACGCCGTGCGCGGCGTCACGCGCGATCTGTTCGACGTGCCGCCGATCGAAACGGCGGCCGCGTATGTTGCGCCCGCCCATGTGGCGCGTATGCGCAACCGGCCGGCCGTCGAGCATCCGCGCGATCTCACCGGCGATCTGTTCGACCTGTCGCCGGGCGACGCGGCTGCGTTTGCAGGGCTTGCGCATCCGCGTATCGGGCGCGCGTGACGCCAGGCGCGCGGCAGGCCGCGCAAGAATTTGTTGCAATCTCGCCGTGGCGGATCGGCGAGCGCAGAGGGACAATCGGCACGAAGCGCGCTGCGCGGCGGCCGATGCGTCGATACGCGATGGGTCGTGGTTCACGCCGACGACATGCGCACCACGTACACTGAGCGTCGGCGTGCTTCACACTGCAATCCTGAGGGAGGAGTGTCGATGTCGACCCACATCTGTTCGCGGGAAGCGCAGGCCGCACAGCGCTTCGTCGAAGCCACGCGCAACGTCGATCAGGCGTTTCGCGCGGTGCGCGGCGAAAGCGACGACGACGGTTCGTCGGCCGAATACGCACGTGCGATGTCGCGCCTCGATCGCGCGCTCGACGAACTGGCGCGTGCACAGGAATGCTTCGATCGCGTCGTCGGCGCGGACGCCACGCACGGCAACTGACCGATCCGTTTCCGCCGTTGTCTTCGCACGCCGGGCCGCGTGCGTACCGCTTCATGCGAGCGGGTTGCCCGGCCTGTCAATCCATCATCGTGTAACCGAGTGCCGATTGCGGCACGCCGAGTCGGGCGGCCGCACGCGTGAAGCTACGCTCGCGCGCGACGGCGACGAAGACAGGCAGGCCTGCCGGGTTGTCGCGCGGCGCGTGCGTCAGCCCGCGCGCGTCATGCCCGGCGCGGCAGGCGCTGGGCGGTACGCGTAGCCGCGATGCTGGAACGACGTCGCGAAGAACCGCATCTGGTAGCGGATCGCGTTCGCCCAGTAATCCCAGGTATGACCGCCGGGCCGTTCCGTATAGTCGTGCGGCACGCCGAGCGCGACGAGCCGTTCGTGCAGCGTGCGGTTCGAGTCGACGAATGAATCGTCGCGACCGCAATCGATCGTCAGGTCGAGATGCGCACGGACGAACGCGCGCGCGCTTTCGACGATCACGTTGCGGTTCCAGAACGACGGATGGCGCACGGGATCGCCGAATACGTGGTCGATGCCCGGCTCGTCCGCGCAGCAGCGCGGATCGACCGCGCCGCTGATGCTGCCGACCGCGCCGAACGTGTCGGGCCGGTCGAGTGCGATGCGCAGCGCTCCGAAGCCGCCCATGCTGAGCCCCGTGATCGCGCGCGCGTGCTGCGTCGCGATCGTGCGGAAATGCAGATCGACGTAGGACACGACTTCGTCGCCGATGAAGGTTTCGTAGCGGCTGCCCGAATCGAACGGGCTGTCGATGTACCAGCTTTCGTGTCCGCCGTCGGGCATCACGAGGATCGCGTGATAGCGGTCGGCCAGCGCGGCGATGCGCGTGTTCGACGTCCAGTCGGTATGGTCGCCGCCGGAGCCGTGCAGCAGATAGACGACCGGATAGCGTTCGTCGCCGCGGTTGCCGTGCGTGTAATCGTCGGGCAGCACGACGGTCGCCTTCAGCGTCTCGTGCATCGCGGCGCTCGGGATCGCGACGACCCGCGCGTGAAACGCGAACGCAGGGCTCGTGACGGCGAGCAGCAGAAGCAGCCAGAAGGTACGTGCCAGGTTCATCGATCCTCGCATGTGTCGACTCGGTCCGGCGCCGGGCACCGGGAAAACCCTGTTCAGGCGACTCTAGCAACCGTGCCTTTCAGACAAATTTCGGTGAATCCTACGGGTTGTCAGGTGGGCGGCGCGGCGACGATGCGCTCGATGGCGGCGCGAAACGCATCGGGCTGCTCGGCCGCGATCAGGTGACCGCAGCCTGCGATCGTGTCGAAGCCCGCACAGCGCGCGAGCGCCCAGTCGGGCACGTGCCAGCCCGCGCGCGAGCGTTCGCCGGCGACCAGCCAGACGCCGTGACGCTCGAAGACTTGCGCGAGCGCCTGCAGGTAGCCGGGAGCGCCGGTCGTCGCGACCACCGAGCGGCCCATCGCGCGCAGCGTCGATGCCGGCTGATGCGCGAGCCAGCGGCGTGCGGCGTCGAGCTGGCTCGGCGACGGTGCGTCGATCGCGCCGCGCAGCCAGTCGAGCGGGGCGGCGCGCAGGCCGTCGAGCATCGCGTCGGCCTCGTCGGGCGTCATGCGGCCGACCGCCGCCGACCAGAACGCATCGTCGAGCGTGAAGTTGCCTTCGACGTTGACGACATGCCGCACGCATTCAGGATGTGCATGCGCGAACAGCATCGCGATCGCGCCGCCGACCGAATGGCCGACGATATCGACCGGCTGCGCGCCGAAATGCGTGGCGACGGTCCGGCGCACGTGTTCGACCTGTGCGGCAAGCGAGATCGCATCGAACGGGGTTGCGCGATGCGCGCCGTAGCCGAGCAGGTCGGGCGCGAGATGCGGGCCGTTCCATCCGCGCACGTCGAACGTGCCGATGAAACCGTGAATGAAGACGACGGGCGCGGGCTGGGTCATTCGGCGGATACGGAGGGCAGGGGCGGCAACGCGAGTTCGGCGAGCAGTTCGTCGAGTTCGAGCATGTGCGTGCGGTCGTGGTCGAGCAGTTCGCGCACGAGTTCGTCGAGCGACATCCGGCGGATCCCGTCGCGCAGCCCGCAGCGCGCGCGTTGCGACGGTTCCAGCGCGGCGGCCGTGGCGCACAGCGCGGCGCGACCCGATCGGAATGCGTCGACCGCGGGGGCGAGCGGCTGCGCAAGATAGTCGCGCTGCGCGGCGAGGGCGGTACCATCGACCGACTCGATCACGGGCAATTCGGCCGTACGCACGACCTCGATGCGCTCGGCGAACACGGCGTCGAGGTCGCGCAGGTGGTACGCGTGTTCGACGAGCGAGAAGCCGGTACCGGTCGGGCGGCGCGTGCGCAGCGCGACCGGCACCCGCGCGGCATACGCGGCGAGCCGGTCGGGCATGCGGGCCAGCGCGGCGGCGACGTCGGCGAACGGCAGCCGCCGCGGAAACGGGCTGAACACCGCACCGTAGCTGAACAGCGCGCCGCCGAGCCGCCCGCGCGCCTGCACGACCTCGTGACCGTGACGGCGCATGACTTCCGCGACCATCGCGCCGCAGAACTGGCGAGCCGTCGTGTCCGCTTCGATTTCGGGGAATTTGCGCGCGATCTCGTCCTGGATCGCGCCGATCGCGGCGACGCCGACGCGCGACAGCGCGGCGAACTCGAGATAGCGCTCGGGCTGTTCGATCAACGCTTCGAGCTGGGCGCCGAGCGCGGTCGTGCGGAAACGGTCGAAACGGGAATGCATGACGAACGGGTTTCGATTAGTAACGTATCAAAACGATACGTTACTAATCGGGTGCTCGTCAACCGGCGTCTCCGGACACGCGCGAGGCGCGTGCCCGCCTGCTGCTCAGGACTTCTGCCGCGCGTCGACTTCCGCGCGCATCCGCGCTTCCTGTTCCTTCAGTTCGGGGGTGAGCGCGTCGCCGAAATCCTCGGCTTCGAACAGCGGGCGGATCTCGATGTCGGAGTCGCCCGGCATCGGGTTCGGGCAGCGCTTCACCCATTCGACGGCTTCTTCCATCGATTTCACCTGCCATAGCCAGTAGCCGGCGACGAGTTCCTTCGTTTCGGCGAACGGGCCGTCGACGACGGAGCGATGCGTGCCGGAGAAATGCACACGCTTGCCGTGGCTGCTGGGGCGCAGCCCGTCCGCGTCGAGGAGGATGCCGGCCTTGACCAGTTCCTCATTGAAGCGGCCCATTTCGGCCATGCTTTCGGTGTCGGGCATCCGGCCGGACTCGGAATCGGCGGTGGCTTTGACGATGACCAGGACGCGCATTGTCGTATCTCCTGAAAAATGAATGGGGGAACCGCCGGCCGCATCGACGGCAAAACGATCGGTTACGACAACACGACGTACGAGAAGGACGCGTATCGACAGCGCGCGCGAAGCATTTTCCGCGAAGGGCGAACTGGCGGCCGCCGCCGCGGAGCGCATCACCAAAACTGGTATGCTGATCTTCACCACGTCGACGCGGAGGGTGCCATGGCTGCTAAGGAAGTCTCGAAGAAGAAGTACCTGAAGATCCTGAACAAGCGCCTGCGTGCGGAACCGGCCGCGCCGGCCGGCGCGTCGTTTGTGTTTTTCCCGCTGGGTGCGAAGGCGAAGCACGCGACCGGTGTCGTGTCCGGCGACACGCGCAGCAAGCGCGAACTGGCCGTGATGGCCGCGGTCCAGCGCAAGGCGGCCGAAGAGTTCGTCGTCGCCGGTGCCTGACCGGCACCGGCCGCACCCTTATCGTTGAATTGCCGCCTCCGCGGCTTACGCGGCGGCGGCTTCGCGGTGCGCGATCGTCGCGCCGGGTATCGGCAGGAAGAGGCCGAGATCGGGTGCCGGGATCCGCCGCGGCGCGTTCGCCACGCGCGCGAGCGACGGCAGGTCGTCCGGGCGCCGGATCGATTCGAGGATGACCGGCCACGGGCGCGAAGCCTGACGGTTGACGCAGCGGCCGGGAACGGCGCTGAACGCGTTCCCGGCCTGAAAGCGAACCCCGGCGATCACGACACCTTATCCGCCGCCGCCGCCGGATACCGGCCGCTGCCCCCGGCCGCGTCGCCGGCCGCCAGTTGTTCCAGCGCGAGGCCCTTCGTCTCGATCCCGAGCGTCCACACGGCGATCGCCGCCGCGACGAACGACAGCGCACCGAGCGTGAACACGCCGCCCTGGCCGAAGATCGGCAGCACGACACCGACCACGTAAGGCCCGATCAGCGAACCGACGCGTCCGACCGCCGACGCGAAGCCCGACCCCGTCGCACGCGCGCCGGTGCCATACAGTTCGGGCGTGTACGTGTACAGCGCGGCCCACATCCCGAACAGGAAGAACTGCATCGCGAGGCCCGTGACGATCAGCAGCGTCGTGCTGCCGCCGTACAGCGCGCTCTGGCCGTAGGCATACGCCATCGCGCCGCCGCCGATCAGCGACGCGATGCAGGTCGGCTTGCGCCCCCAGCGCTCGACGAGCCATGCGGCGCACAGGAACCCCGGCACGCCGCCCAGCGAGATCAGTACCGTATAGAACACCGATTTCGTGACTTCGAAGCCGGCTTGCTGCAGCAGGGCGCCGAGCCACGACGTGAGGCCGTAGAAGCCGAGCAGCGCGAAGAACCACAGCAGCCACACCATCACCGTGCGGCGACGGTACACGCCGCTCCAGATCTCGCGCAGCGCGCCGTGGCCGCGTGCGACGACCGGTTCCGCGAGTCGCGACGGCGGCGGCAGCGTCGTGACGCCGGCCGAGCGCATCACTTTCGCCTCGATCGCGTGCATCACCGTGTCGGCTTCCGCGTGCCGGCCCGCGTGCTCGAGCCAGCGCGGCGATTCGGGCACGATGCGGCGCACGACGAGCACGAATACCGCGGGAATCGCGAGCAGCGCGAACACGGTGCGCCAACCGAACTGCGGCAGCACGAAGTACGCGACGACGCCGGCCGTGATGAAGCCGAGCGGCCAGAAGCCGTCCATCAGCGCGATCAGGCGGCCGCGCTTCTCGGTCGGCACGAACTCGGACAGCAGCGTCTGCGCGACCGGGAATTCCATGCCCATCCCGATGCCGAGCAGCACGCGGTAGACGATCAGCGCGTCGACGCTCTGCGCGGTCGAGCACAGGTACGACGCGGCACCCCACAGCACCATGCTCCACTGGAACACGGGCCGGCGGCCGAAGCGGTCGGCGAGCAGGCCGGCGACGGCCGCGCCGAGCACCATCCCGAAGAAGCTCGCGCTCGCGACGAGGCCGGCGGCCGCGGTCGACAGCCCGAACTCCTTGCGGATCGAGCCGAGCACGAACGTCATCGTGCCGAGGTCGACCGAGTCGAAGAAGAACGCGATCGCGATGATGAAGAAGATGCGCTTGTGATAGCCGGAGAACGGCAGGCGTTCGAGCCGGGCGGCGGCGGAGACGGGAGCGGTGGCGGCGGGCATGGCGTCCTCTGAAATGAAAAAGGGGCCGCGCAGCGCATGCTCCAGGGCCCCGATGCTTCACGTTCAGTAGACGCGACCACAAACTGCCGCATCAGAGGAAAAACGCCGCCTGCTTGCCCAAATGCGTCATCGGCGCGGCGGCGCGTGCGCCGTCAATTCTTCAGCTTGTATCCGGTGCGGAACATCCACGCGACGATCGCGAGCAGGATCACGAGGAACAGCCCGGTCGCGGCGAGGCTGATCCACACGTGTACGTCGGCCAGCCCGTAGAACGACCAGCGGAAACCGCTGATCAGGTAGACGATCGGGTTGAACAGCGTGACGACGCGCCATGCGGGCGGCAGCATGTCGACCGAGTAGAAGCTGCCGCCGAGGAACGTGAGCGGCGTGATGATCAGCAACGGCACGAGCTGCAGCTTCTCGAAGCTGTCGGCCCAGATGCCGATCACGAAGCCGAACAGGCTGAACGTGATCGCCGTCAGCACGAGGAACAGCACCATCCAGAACGGATGCAGGATGTGCAGCGGCACGAACAGGCCGGCCGTGGCGAGGATGATCACGCCGAGCAGCATCGACTTCGACGCGGCGGCGCCGACGTAGGCGATCACGATCTCCCAGTACGACACGGGCGCGGACAGGATCTCGTAGATCGTGCCGGTGAAGCGCGGGAAGTAGATGCCGAACGATGCGTTCGAGATGCTCTGCGACAGCAGCGACAGCATCACGAGCCCCGGCACGATGAACGACCCGTAGCCGATCCCGTTCACGTCGCTGATGCGCGAGCCGATCGCGGAGCCGAACACGACGAAATACAGCGACGTCGAGATCACCGGCGCGATGATGCTCTGCATCAGCGTGCGGCGCGTGCGGGCCATTTCTGCGCGGTAGATCGCGCGGATTCCATGCCAGTTCATGCGTCAGGCTCCTTGCACGCCGTTGCGGCGGTTGTCGATCAGGCTGACGAAGATGTCCTCGAGCGAGCTCTGCGTCGTGTGCAGGTCGCGAAAGCCGATGCCGGCCGAGCCGAGCGCGCCGATCAGTTTCGCGATGCTCGCGTCGTCGCGCTGCGAGTCGTACGTGTAGACGAGCGCGGCGCCGTCGTCCGCGCGTTCGAGCCCGAACGGCGCGAGCGCGGGCGGCACCTCCGCGAGCGGGTGCTCGAGTTGCACGGTCAGCTGCTTCTTGCCGAGCTTGCGCATCAGCTCGCGTTTTTCCTCGACGAGCACGAGCTCGCCGCCGAGGATGATGCCGATCCGGTCGGCCATCTCTTCGGCTTCCTCGATGTAGTGCGTGGTCAGCAGGATCGTCACGCCGCTTTCGCGCAGCGAATCGACGAGCTTCCACATGTCGCGGCGCAGCTCGACGTCGACGCCGGCCGTCGGCTCGTCGAGGAACAGGATGCGCGGCTCGTGCGACAGCGCCTTCGCGATCATCACGCGGCGCTTCATGCCGCCCGACAGCGTCATCAGCTTGTTGTCGCGCTTGTCCCACAGCGACAACGCCTTCAGCGTCTTCTCGATATACGCGGGATCGGGCGCCTTGCCGAACAGCCCGCGGCTGAACGACACGGTCGCCCAGACGCTTTCGAACGCGTCGGTGGTCAGCTCCTGCGGCACGAGGCCGATCATTTCGCGGGCCGCGCGGTATTGATCGCGGATGTCGTGACCGCCGACCGTCACGCGGCCTTCGGTCGGCGTGACGATGCCGCAGATCGAGCCGATCAGCGTGGTCTTGCCGGCGCCGTTCGGCCCGAGCAGCGCGAAGATCTCGCCGGGGCGGATGTCGAGGGTCACGTGCTTCAGCGCCTGGAAGCCGGACGCGTAAGTCTTGGAGAGGTCGGAGACGGAAAGGATCGGTTGCATGCTCACGGGTGGTACGGCCGGCCGGCGCGACGCCGCGCCGCGCGTGCCCGGCGTCGCCGCCGCTGCGAAGCGGCCGGGACCGGGGACGGCATGGCGGTCGGGCGTCATGTCGAACGACGTTGTGGTGCGGGATCGCAGGACCGCCATATTAGCAATCGGTAGATCGAAATGCATTCCGGTGGAAAGGCCGCGTATTGCCGGCGCCGGATTTGCATGAATCGCCCGCACTTCGATCAGCAAATACGTGCTTTATTTGAATTAAGCGAACAATTTGCCGCATTTCTCATGATTCCCGCCGCGACCGTGGTTCCGCCGTTGCGGCACCTCGACTGTGCTGCCGGAAGACCCTTGCGCCGTACCGGGACGGCACGCATCGCGCTCGCGATAATGCGTTCCTTTCATCGTTCATGGAGCGGGCGCATGTCTTTGGTCGATTTCAAGTCCGTGGCCGCCGCGCAGGCCGCCGCATGGAAATCCACGATCGTCGGCGAGGTCGGGCCGGCCCGGATCAAGGTGCTGCGCATGGATGCGCAGCCGTACGACGCGGAAGTGCACGACTACAACGAGGGGCTGCTGGTGCTCGACGGCACGCTGATGCTCGAGGTTGACGGTGAGACGGTGGTGGTTGGGGCCGGGCAGATGTATCTCGCGCGCGCCGGGATACGTCACGCGGTGCTGCCCGGCAGCCACGGCACGCTCGCGATCATCGACGTATGAGGTTGCGCCGCAACATGCGTGCGGGCCGCTGAAGGCCGCCTGGCCTGGCTCGGCGCGGATTGCGCGAGTGCCGTTCAAACGCGTGTTCCACAGCCCGGGTATTTGTCTGAGCAAATAAAATGAAGGCTGTTTGAAAATCTGTTAAATACCGTGTAAACGCTAGGATCGCGCGGGTTCATTCGTTTGGAACTCTGCATCCATTTACTTGTTTGAATGGTCCGATCATAGTCTCGACAAACGACGCATCACGATAACGAATCAAGCGTACGTATGGAGACCACACCATGAGACGCCCATCCGCGGGGCCAGCCGGACTGCCGTTTCCCGATTTTTCGCTGCATGCAGGCGCGACGCAGGTCGCATGCCTGCGTCGTCACCTCGCCGTGTAGCGCGGCGAACCACTTTCCGTTCCGATCGTTCCGACGGCGCCGTGCCGCATGACGGCGCTGCGGGACCGCGCTTGTCTGCCGCAGCGGCGTGTGCCGCACATGCCTGACCGGCATCGCGGCCGTCTGGCGCGCATTGTCATGCGCCGCGCGTTCGGGCGGCGGCGCGATACCAACCGGCGGGCCATGCAGCCTGGCCGGACGAGACTTGTCGTACCTGAAAAGGAGGGGTTGATGATTTGCATTCCTGAATGGCGGAAGGCGATCCTGTCGTGCGCGGTGCTGGTGCTGCCGTTCGTCGCCGGTTGCGGCGGCGGCGACGATCCGGGGCCGATCAACGTGCCGCAGTGCTCGGGCAGCGCCTGCGGGCCGAGCGGCGCCGAAACGACGCCGCCCGTCGTGGCGAAGCTGTGTCCGGACGCGCTCGATTACACGACGACGTATACGGGCGGCGCCGGCAGCGGCGAGTACGTGAAGGTGAAGTTCGACACGACGAAGCTCACCTACCAGATGCAGTTCATCGAATCGTCGGTGCCGACGTCGGCAGGGCAAGTCAACAACACGCGCGCGGGCCTGACGATCAGCGGCGCGTTCCATCATCCGACCAACCTCCCGACGGCCGAGCAGAACCGCTGCGCGTTCGTGCTCGACAGCGGCGCGACGAGCGACGGCGCGTATGCGGTGACGATCAATCGCGCCGATCCGCCGATGCTGTTCGTCGGCAATGGTGTCGTGGGCGGCGGGATTCCGGGGGCGACGATCGCGTTCAAGGGCATCGACCTCGGCGCTCCGTTGCCCATCGGCTACGTGCCGTCGCGCACGTTCGATTTCTATCCGTTCATCGGCTTCATCGAAACGGAAACCGATTTTTCGAAGGTCGCGGGCAATTACAACGAGGTAGGCATCCATCTGTCGCCGCTCGGCGGGGGCGGGCAGAGCGCGCCCGGGCCAATCGGCTGGGAACCGGACGTCGTCAACTGGAACCAGACGCTCAATGCGGACGGTTCGTGCACGATCACCCCGGGCAGCGACTACTCGTGCCAGACGACCGGGACGCCGTGGACGCTGCGCAAGAATGCGGACGGGTCGGCCGACAACGTGTTCGTGAGCAACGGGCTGCCGAACGCGTTTGGCGTGCTCTCGTATCCGATCGCGGGGCAGGGGTCGTCGCTCATCCTTCTTGCGTCGAGCCAGGCCAAAGGCATCATGATCGTCGGCAAGCTGAATGGCGTACGGATACCGGTCGTGATTCGCGTCGGCTACACGTATGTCGATGCGACCAATCTGCTCGCCTCCGTCGCCGATGCCGAAGTCGGTATCTCGATGCTGTCGTCGACCACCGCGATCGCCGCGAATTCGCTGAAAGGCGGCTACATCGGCGCGACCAGCGCCTCCGCCTGCGGCATCGTGACGTCTCCCGGCACGACGACCTTCTTCCCGACGGCGGGCCCGAGCTTCAATCCGAACGTGCCGCATCCGGAGCTGCCCGGCAGTTTCGTCAACGGCACCTTCCTGACGGAAGCGGGCACCTGCAACGACGGTACCGCCGTGTCGACGCTGGCTGCGAACTATACGTCCACGCTGTTCCAGGGCAATACCGCGGCATTCATCGATCCGCAGACGTCGTCGGTCACCTCGCAGTTCGCGCTCGACTATACGCAGGCCACGCCCGGCAAGATCAAGGTGACCGCCACGCAGGACTTCAACGCGAAGGGCGCGAACGGCAACGTGGCGATCTTCAGCAAGGGCGACACCGGCTGGCTCGTGACGGCCGGCAACGTCTACGCGATGGTCGTCAACAACAACAAGGTCAACCCGTTCTTCACGGTCGGTGCGTTCGTCCAGTAACCCTGCATTGAACACGTAACACCGGCGGCGCATGCGTCGCCGCCGGCGAATCGAATTTCAAGAGGATTCCTATGAATGTGAAGCAATGGATGGCCGCGGCATCGCTCGCGCCCGTGCTGGCCGCATGCGGCGGCGACGGCGACCCGCCGCCCGCGCCGGTGGTCCGGCTGTGTCCGCAGACGATCGACTACAACACGGTATTCATCGGCGGGTCGGGGTCGGGCGAGCTCGTGAAGGTGCAGCTCGACACGACGAAGATGACGTACCGGATGACCTACCTCGCGTCGCCGGTGCCGACCACCACCGGCACCGTGCAGCCGACGCGCGACACGGCGCCCGCCAATGTGGTCGACGGCACGCTGGCCGACGAAACGGGGCTGCCGACGGTGAAGCTGAACCAGTGCACGTTCCGGATGCAGAGCGCGAGCCTCGACCCGAGCCGGCCCGCGCGGCTGTTCCTCGGCGAAGGCGTGCTGGGCGGCGCGATTCCCGGCGCGACGATCCAGTTCGACGGCGTGATCGGCGTCGGCAAGATCCCGAAGACGACGTTCCCGTATTACCCGTTCATCAGCTTCTCGTCGCTGGAAACCGACCTGACGAAGATCGCCGGCACGTACAACCAGCTCGGCTATCACCAGGTGCCGTCGCAGAACTTCCAGCCGGTGGCGCTCGACCAGAAGGTGACGATCAACGCGGACGGCAGTTATACGGAAACCGACAACTTCGGCAAGAAGAACGGCGGGTTGCCGCTCGCGTCGAGCGCGACCGTGAACCAGCCGTTCACGCTGCGCCCCGATGCGCCGGCGTTCCAGTCGCTCAACTACCAGCCGCAGATTCCGCCGACGCTCGCCGCGCTCGATCCGGCGAAGGCCGGCAAGGGGATCCTGATCGTCGGCAAGCTGCGCAACCAGCTCGTGCCGATCTTCATCCGCACCGGCGCCGCGAACGCGGACCTCACGCAAGGCCCGCCGAGCGCGGACGACGAATCGGGCATCTCGTTCCTGAGCCCGCAGACGGCGATCGCGCAGGGCTCGCAGGACGGCGAGTACACGGGCGTCGACAGCGCGTTCAACTACCGCGCGACCGCGCTCGTCGGCGCGCAGGCCACGCTGCTCGATCCGTTCAACGCGTCGCAGGCCGCGCTCACGCGCGCGCTGAACCTCGACTACACGCAGAAGGTGCCGGGCGTCGTGACGACCGTGCACGCGGATGCGGCGTCGGGGCCGGCAACCGGCAAGTTCGTGTTCACCGGCGGCGTGTTCGGGTTCCTCGACATGGCCGATACGAGCAACCCGTACTTCACGGTCGGCGCATTCGTGCAGTGACGCACGCCTGGATGGAGACACGGTGGCGCCGCGCGCGGATGCGCGGCGCCCCGACAGAACGAGGGGGAGACTTCATGAAGAAGCTGATTGTCGCGGGTGTCGCCGCAGTCGCGTCGACGCTCGCATCGGCCCAGCAGGCGGGCGACAACGTCGCGACGCTGGGCTGGCTGCACATCATGCCGCAGGATTCGACCAACGGGTTGACGACGAATCTCGCGAGCATGCCGATCAACGGGCCGCTGCGCCTGCCGGGCTCGTTCACGTCGCCGGGCACGAGCCTGACGGTCAACAATGCCGATACGGTCGGCCTCACGCTCACGCACTTCTTCACCGACCACATCGCGGTGACGTCGGTGCTCGGCGTGCCGCCCGAGTTCACGCTGACCGGCCATGGCGTGATCAAGCCTCCGGGCCCGGCCGGCGCGCTCGGCAACGTCGACATGGACAAGTCGGCGAACCAGCCGGCCGTGAAGAACGCGCGGCAGTGGAGCCCGACGATCATCCTGCAGTACTACTTCAATGCGCCGACGGCGAAGTTCCGCCCGTTCGTCGGGATCGGCGTGGCCTACAGCTGGTTCAGCAACATCGAACTGAACGGCAACTTCGCGAAGGACATCAACGAGAACCTCGGCAGCGTGCTCGCGGCCGGCGCCGGCAAGCCGGGCGCGACGTCGGTGGAGGGCAAGGCGTCGTCGTCGTTCACGCCGGTCTACAACGTCGGCGCGAGCTATGCGATCGACAAGCACTGGGGGCTGACGGCGACGCTGACCTATATGCCGCTGAAGACCTACTCGTCGCTCGTGATCAAGGCGGCCGACGGGTCGACGCTCGCGACCACGCGCACGCGGCTGAAGGCCGATCCGCTGATCACGTTCGTCGGGATTTCCTACAAGTTCTGAGCCGACCGGCGCGCATGACGCGCGCCGGCGGTTTCCTGCGCCCGGCTGGCCGGATCGTTCCGGCCGGAAGGTCGCGTTCCTGGCGGCGTGCCGCCATTTGTGAAGAGAGGGGGCAGTTCAAATGAGCATTCGCAAAATCGTATCGCTTGTTGCTGCAGTGGCTTTCACCGCGGTTTCGGCCGCGCCTGTTTTCGCCGTCACCGTTTCGCGTGCCGACGGCCAGCCGATGAATCCGAACGGCGAGCCGTTCTCGGCGTCGGGGCTGACGGCGCTGGCCAAGGGGTCGATCAACGCGAACTGCAACGCGACCTTCAACGGCACGATCACGTCGACCGGCATCGTCAACATCACGTCGACGACGTTCTCGGGCGGCGCGACGTGCGGACTGATCAGCGGCAGCGCGAGCAGCACGTCGCCGTGGACGGGCCAGGCCGACAGCACGACGCAGTTGTCGATCAACAACGTGAAGGTGAACGTCACGTTGCTCGGTACCTGCGGGCCGAGCAAGGTCGTGACGGCGTGGAGCGATTCGAACTCGTCGCTGACCTTCGACAAGTCCGCGCTGACGCCGGATTGCACGGTGAGCGGCACGGTCGCCACGTCGCCGAAGTTCCACGTGCAGTAAACGCCGGGCGATCGAAGCGGAACCCGCCGCGCACGAGGGCCGTGCGGCATGTGCGGCGGGTTTCCGCGGCTTCGATGGGTTCGTGCCGTCGCGTGTATCGGCGCGGCGGCCGGATTCATTCGGCGGCGCGATCGTTTCTGCCGGTGTGCCGCCATTCATATCAAAAAAGAGAGAGGGCAGTGCAGATGAACATTCGTCCAATCGCATCGCGTGTCGCTGCCGTGGTATTCACCGCGGTTTTGGCCGCGCCCGCCTTTGCCGTGACGGTTTCTCGCGCGGACGGTCAGCCGATGAATCCGAACGGCGAACCGTTCTCCGCGACGGGAATGACCACGCTCGGCAAGAAGGCGATCAACACCAACTGCGCGGTGACGTTCAACGGAACGATCACGCCGGCGGGCGTGATCCGCATCACGTCGGCGCAGTTCGGCGGAGGCAACTGGTGCCCGCTGATCAGCAGTACGGCGAGCAGCGCCACGCCGTGGACGGGGCAGGTGGACAGCGCGACACAGCTGTCGATCAACGATGCGCAGGTGACCTTCACGCTGCTGGGTTCTTGCGGTCCCGACAAGCTCGTGGCGGCGTGGAACGATTCGAACGCGTCGCTGACCTTCAACCAGGCCGAATGGGCGCCGGACTGCAGGTTGGCCGGCACGCTCGTCGCGTCGCCGAAGCTCCACGTGCAGTAACCGTCGCGGAGCGCCAGCCGTGCGCGAGGATCGTGCGGTTCGCACGCGGCCATGTTCGCCTCCTCGATGTATTCGCGTCGTCGCGCTTATCCGCGTGCCGGCCGAGCCGCCCGTGTCGCGATCCGGCATGGGCGGACCCGCGGGGCGGGCGTGACGTACTGCGCTTCCCCGATTCGATCGAAACAAAACGATTCCAATTGGCCGGAACCATGCTTACCGATCCAGCAAAGTATGGCGATGCCCGCGACGCGACGCCCGACCGGCTGCGCACCGCCGCGTGGCTGCAATACCTGATCGACCATCTCGACACGGCGTCCTGCACGATGACCGCGCGCGATGCCGGCGACACGGCCGTCGCCGCGTCGTACACGACGCGCGCGGGAACCGGCACGAGCCTGTCGCGCGAAGCGGCGGCCGCGCTCCACCGGCTCGTCCCGTGGAGCGCGTCGGACGGCGGCGGCTGCGCGTGCGACCCGGCCGATCCGCTCGGCGCGTGCTCGCATGTGCCGTCCGTCCGGCAACTCGCTGAGGCCGAACGTTGCTGCCCGGGCTCGCGTGCCGTATTCGACTCCGCGCACGGCGTGATCGAGGTGTGCGCATTCGACGATCCCGACATCGGCTGGGCCGCGCTCGAACGCATTGCCGGCGGCGTCGAACGCCACGGCGAAGACGCGCGAGAACGCGTCGCGAACCCACCTGACGGGCCGCGCGAGATGCCGCCTGCGAAGAACCCGAGAGAAAGGCTGACCGCTATCGCGGCAGCGAACGGGGAAACGCCGACCCACCCCGGCGCCGTCATCGACGCGATCGTGCTGCGCGCATGCGGCCCGCGAGACGACGCGGCGCGCATCGACGAGATGGCCGCGCTCGCGATGTTCTCGGCCGGGCTCGCGGCCGGCAACGGCGTGTCGGTTCAGGCGTACGGCGGGCAGCACAATCTCGTCGCGCGGGCGATCCGTACGCATCGCGCCGATCTCGCGTCGATGGACGGGCTGCTTGCCGCGCTCGCCGTTTGCCGGCTCGATCGACTCGTCGGCGCGGGCAGCTTCTGGGCCTGCTACCTGCTGGCGGGCATCGCGATCGCCGCACCGGATACGGTGCGGGAAATCGGCGGTCGCTTCCACGGCGACACCTGGCAGGCGTGGCTCGACCACGTGCTCGCGTGGCCGGCGGTCAGCCGCTTCGGGCCGACGGAGGATGTCGCGTTCGACCGCCTGCGCGACGCGATGAGCCTGACGTCGCGCTGGAATCCGATCGTCCGCGGCAAGCGGGTGCGCACGCGGGGCGTGACGATTTCCCGCTCAGGCGAAGACGGGAGCAAGGCCGGCTGACGGGGGGCTTGGCCGGGATGAAACGGCCCGCACCGCCTCGCGCGCAGGCGCTCGCCCCGGGGCGACATCCCGGGCCGCGTTGGCACGTGCGGGCGCGGCGTCACGCCATGGGCCGCGTCGTGCGACCGCACGACTGCCGCGCCGACCGGCCGCGCAACGCCTCGGTTCCGCGCTCCATCGACCGGACGCAGTATGTGATGCCGCCGACCATCGCGATCGGCGGCGTTTCATCAGGACACCATCCAGGTTCGGGCAGCGCGCCCGCCGTCGTCAGACCGTCTCGGGCTGCCGCACGGCCTTCGCGACGTTCCTCGCCATCGCGCCGTTCGCGACGAAGTACGGCACGTCGACCCGCGCGAGCGGCTGGCGGCCGCGGATCTTGTCGGCAATCTTCTCGGCGATCATGATCGTCGGCGCGTTCAGGTTGCCGGTCGTAATGATCGGCATGATCGACGCATCGACCACACGGAGCCCTTCGAGCCCGTGGACGCGGCCTTCTTCATCGACCACGGCCATGTCGTCGTAACCCATCTTGCACGAGCACGACGGATGGAACGCGGTCTCCGCGCGGGCGCGCACGAACGCGTCGAGTTCCTTGTCGCTCTTGCAGTCGGCACCCGGGTTCAGCTCGCGGCCGCGATAGCGGTCGAGCGCGGGCTGGCGCATGATCTCGCGCGTCGCGCGGATCGCGTCGCGGAACTCGCGCCAGTCGAGCGCTTCGGCCATGTAGTTGAACAGGATGCTCGGATGGTCGTTCGGGTCGCGCGAGCGCAGCTTCACGCGGCCGCGGCTCGGCGAGCGCATCGAGCCGACGTGCGCCTGGAAGCCGTGCATCTCGATCGCGTTCGAGCCGTTGTAGTTGATCGCCACCGGCAGGAAGTGATACTGGATGTTCGGCCAGAGGTCGTCGTCGCGCGTGCGGATGAAGCCGCCCGCCTCGAAGTGGTTGCTCGCGCCGAGGCCCGTGCCGTTCAGCATCCATTCGAGGCCGATCTTCGGCTGGTTCCACCACTTGAGCGCCGGGTACAGCGAGACGGGTTCCTTGCACTCGTACTGGATGTACATCTCCAGGTGGTCCTGCAGGTTCTGGCCGACACCCGGCAGGTCGAGCACGACGGGGATGTCCAGTTCCTTCAGCCACGCGCCGGGGCCGACGCCCGAGCGTTGCAGCAACTGCGGCGACGCGATCGCGCCGCTGCACACGAGCACTTCGCGGCGTGCATGCGCGCTCGCGCGCTCGCTGCCGCGCAGGTACGTGACGCCCGACGCGCGCTTGCCGTCGAACAGGATGCGGTCGGCGAGCGCATGCGTGACGATCTCGAGGTTCGGCCGCACCTTCGCCTGGTCGAGGTAGCCGCGCGCGGTGCTCGCGCGGCGGCCCTTCGGCGTGACCGTGCGGTCCATCGGGCCGAAGCCCTCCTGCTGGTAACCGTTCAGGTCGTCGGTGCGCGGATAGCCGGCCTGCACACCCGCATCGACCATCGCCTCGAACAGCGGGTTCACGCCCGGCTTGCTGGTCGTGACCGACACGGGGCCGCTGCCGCCGTGATAGTCGTTCGGGCCGACGTCGCGCGTCTCGGCTTTCTTGAAGTACGGCAGGCAGTCGAGATACGTCCAGTTCTCGAGGCCCTTGTGCGTCGACCAGTTGTCGTAGTCGAGCGCGTTGCCGCGGATGTAGCACATCCCGTTGATCAGCGACGAGCCGCCGAGCCCCTTGCCGCGGCCGCATTCCATCCGGCGGTTGTCCATGTGCGGCTCGGGGTCGGTCTCGTACGCCCAGTTGTAGCGGCGGCCCTGCAGCGGGTAGGCGAGGGCGGCCGGCATCTGCGTGCGGAAGTCGAAGCGGTAGTCGGGGCCACCGGCTTCGAGCAGCAGCACCGTGACGTCCGGATCTTCCGTCAGGCGCGTTGCGAGCACGTTGCCCGCGGAACCGGCGCCGCAGATGATGTAGTCGTATTCGCGTGTCGTCATGACGGTCAATCTCCTTTCGTGATCCTCAAAACACCGGGTTGTAGCGGCCGAGCTCGACCTGCACCGACTTGATTCGAGTGTAGTGCTCGAGCGTCGTGATGCCGTTCTCGCGTCCGACACCGGATTGCTTGTATCCGCCAACCGGCATTTCGGCCGGCGATTCGCCCCACGTGTTGATCCAGCAGATGCCGGCTTCGAGGCGATGGATCGTGCGGTGCGCGCGCGACAGGTTCTCGGTCACGACGCCGGCCGCGAGGCCGTAGTGCGTGTCGTTCGCGCGGGCGATCGCTTCGTCTTCCGATTCGAAATCGAGGATGCTCATCACCGGCCCGAAGATTTCCTCGCGCACGATCCTCATGTCGTCGCGGCAATCGCCGAACACGGTCGGCGCGACGTACTGGCCGTTCGCGAAGTGGCCGTCGGTCAGGCGGGTGCCGCCCGCGAGCAGCTTCGCGCCTTCGGCCTTGCCGCTCTCGATGAAGCCGAGCACCTTGTCGAGCTGCGCGGCCGACACGAGCGGGCCGAAGTTGGTGTCGGCATCGGTCGGCTTGCCGACGCGGATGCGCTTCACGCGTTCGAGCACCTTTTGCGTGAACGCATCCTTGATCGAGCGGTGCACGAACACGCGCGTGCCGTTCGTGCAGACCTGGCCCGAGCTGAAGAAGTTGGCGGTCACGGCGATGTCGGCCGCACGATCGAGATCCGCATCGTCGAACACGATCAGCGGCGACTTGCCGCCGAGTTCCATCGTCACTTCCTTCAGCGACGAGGCGCCGGCCAGCGACATCACTTTCTTGCCCGTCTCGACGCCGCCCGTGAACGACACCTTCGCGATGTCCGGGTGGCCCGTCAGCAGCGCGCCGACCGAGCCGTCGCCCTGCACGACGTTGAACACGCCGGCCGGCACGCCGGCTTCCGTATAGATTTCCGCGAGCTTCAGCGCGGTCAGCGGCGTGACCTCGCTCGGCTTGAACACCATCGCATTGCCGGCCGCGAGCGCGGGCGCGGTCTTCCAGCACGCGATCTGGATCGGGTAGTTCCACGCGCCGATGCCCGCGCACACGCCCAGCGGCTCGCGGCGCGTGTAGACGAACGACTCGGCGCGCAGCGGCACCTGCAGCCCCTCGATCGCGGTCGCGAGGCCCGCGTAGTACTCGATCACGTCCGCGCCGGTGACGATGTCGACCGCGAGCGTCTCGCCGATCGGCTTGCCGGTGTCGCGCGTTTCGATCGCCGCGAGTTCGTCGTTGCGTTCGCGCAGCAGGTCGACCGCGCGGCGCAGGATGCGCGAGCGCTGCATCGCGGTCATCGCGGCCCATTCGCGCTGGCCTTCCTGCGCGGACGCGACGGCACGCTCGACGTCGGCCGCGCTTGCCTGCTGCACCTGGGCGAGCAGTTCGCCGGTGGCGGGATCGAAGGTGTCGAAAGTCTTGCCGCTCGTGGCGTCGACGTAACCGCCGCCGATGTAGAGGCGCTGCAAACCGTATACGGACATGAGGATCTCCTGGTAGGCGACTGCGTGACGCGTCAGGCGGACGCGAGCAGCAGGTCGATGTAATCGTGGGCGAGCTTCAGTGCAGCCCGGGTGTCGATCGGGCCGCCGGCGAGCGCGCCGCGCAGCCACAGGCCGTCGATCAGCGCGGCGAGGCCGCTGGCGGCTTCGCGCGCTTTCGTGCGCGGCAAGGCCTTCGCGAACTCGGCGCACAGGTTCGAATGGAGGCGCCGCGTGTTGACGTGCTGCAGGCGCTTGAGCATCGGGTCGTGCATGCTCTGCGACCAGAACGCGAGCCACGTCTTCATCACGGGGGCGCTGACCTGCGTATCGTCGAAGTTCGCGGCGACGATCGCGCGCAGCCGCGAACGCGGATCCTTGCGCGCGGCCGTGCGGCGGCGCGTGGTGGCCGACCACAGGTCGCGCAGCACGTGCCGCATCGTCGCTTCGAGCAGGCCGTCCTTGTCGCCGAAGTAGTGGCTGACGATGCCCGTCGAGATGTTCGCGCGTTGCGCGACCGAGGCGAGCGTCGTGCCGGGCAGGCCCGCTTCGTCGATCGAGCGCAGCGTGGCATCGATCAACTGCGCGCGGCGGATCTCCCGCATTCCGACTTTCGGCATCGCGACTCCCTTCGCCCGGACGGGGCCGTTCATGGAAGTCGAAAGCTTAGCGGTTTTTTATTGATCGTTCAATCAACAAAAAATCAGGGTCCGACGGCGAAACAGCACGCCGCGACGGGTGCCGCGTCGCCTCCGCGGTCATGTGCGGGTGCGGAAAAATGCATTGAAAGAAGGTTAATTAAATTGAAATCTGTTTAAAACGGATTCCGAAAAGATGACGCAATGCGAGGGAAAATTTCCACTTCCGGTGCATTACAAAACGAAAGAGTGTCGAAATATGTAAGATTATTCGCAATGTGAAATCGTCAATTCGGATCGTGAATGCGTGCAGCTTTCATGAAATCGTTTTAATCAGGCGATTAAAATATCTTATGTATTTGAATTTAAAAAAGAATATCGATTTTTCGAGCGCTTCTCCGGATTGCTCGCAAACGATTGCGTTCGCCCGCGTGGAGAATCCGCATACCATAGAAATTGACGAAAAAATTTGAATCATGGGCATTTTCTAACAGAGTAGAGGGGATCGTTGGAATGACTTGAGTAAGTAATATCGACCGTATTAGTATGGCGCCGCACCATCAGGAATCAATGAGCGCCGCCGGCATTTGCCGCGGTGCGTCGGCAATGGGCGCGATGACGGATCGCGCACGGGGCCGTCACCTGTCATTGCGCACCTGCAGCATGCCGCGACGTCGAGACGCCGCATCCACCGGAGAACGACGATGCCGACCGAAAAACACGTGGTCCCGCTACCGAATGGCCTGAAGGTCTATGTCGAACGGAACGTGTTCGACCCGGCGTTCGACACCGCGATGCTCGTCAACGGCGCGCTCGCGACGACGGCGTCGTTCGGGCAGACCGTCCAGTACCTCGGCGAGCGGATGAACACGATCTGCTTCGACCTGCCGTATGCGGGCCAGTCGCGTCAGTACAACCCGGGTTGCTGCATCCTGACCAAGGACGACGAAGCCGCGATCCTCCAGTACCTGGTCGAGCATTTCGCGCCGGCGTTCCTCGTGTCGGTGTCGTGGGGCGGCGTCGCGTCGCTGTTCGCGCTCGCGCGCGGCTGCCCGAGCGTGCGTCGCGCGGCGATCTGCTCGTTCTCGCCGTTCCTGAACGACGCGATGGTCGACTACGTGACGCGTGCCCGCGATCACATCGCGGCCGGCGAGAACCTGAAGGCCGCGCAGCTGCTGAACGACACCGTCGGCCGCTACCTGCCGCGCATCATGAAGCTGTACAACTACCGGTATCTCACGCGCCTGCCGCGCGACGAGCAGGACCAGGTCGCGTTCCACGTCGACCAGATTCTGTCGCTGCGGCCCGAGCGCTACTTCAGCGAGTTCTCGAACATCGGCTGCGAGCTGCTGTTCCTGAACGGCGAGCGCGACGAATACACGACGCCGGCCGACGTGCGCCAGCTCGGCGCGCACGTGTCGCGCGCACGGTTCGCGACGGTGCCGGACGCCGGCCATTTCCTCGACATCGAAGGCCGCGCGCAGCGCGAATGCACGCGCACGGCGCTGCTCGAGTTCTTCTGCGGCGAGGCGAGCGTCGCGGCCGGCATGGCGCGCGCCGCCGCGCATGCGTGCGTGCCCGCGCCGATGCACGCGCTGTCGTCGTGACGCCAACCGTCGTGCACCGGGTTCGCCCCGCACATCCGAATTCCCATCCCAACGAGGCAGGCCAGCCGTGAATATCGTTCAGACCATCGCCATCGTCGTTCCGTGGGCCGCATGGCTCGCTTACTGGATCGCCACGTCGCAGGGCGTGAAGACGACCGTGCGCAAGGAAGCGTCGCGCTCGCGCACGCTGCAGTCGATTCCGCTGATCGTCGGCGGCGCGCTGATCATCCTGCCCGATCCGTCGTGGCAGGCGCTCGTGCCCGACTGGCAGCGCTTCGGGCTGCAGGCGCAGTGCGGGCTTGCGGTGCTGGCGGCCGGTCTGTTGTTCTCGGTGTGGGCGCGGTTGCATCTCGGCACCAACTGGAGCGTGTCGGTCACGCTGAAGGAGAACCACGAGCTCGTCCGCACGGGGCCGTACGCGTTGGTGCGCCACCCGATCTATACGGGCTGCCTGGTCGCGCTCGCCGGCGCCGCGCTGATCGGCGGCGAATGGCGCGGCGCGGTCGGCGTGCTGCTCGTGTTCGCGTCGCTCGCGTACAAGGTGCGCGTCGAGGAGAGCTGGCTCACCGGTCATTTCGGGCCGGCGTACACGCAGTACCGCCGCGAAGTGGCGGCGCTGATCCCCGGTTTCTACTGACCTCCGCGAGGCGCGCGATGGCGAAGATGATCGTGACCGCGATCGGCTCGGCGGGCGACGTGCATCCGCTGCTCGGTGTCGCGCGCACGCTCGCGGCGCGCGGTCACGACGTGGTGTTCTGCACGCACGCGCCGTTCGAGGCGGCCGTGCGCCGCTGCGGGTTCGCGTTCGTGCCGGTCGGTACCGCGGCCGAATACGACGCCGCGATGGAGAACCCGGCACTGTGGGATCCGCGCACGTCGTTCCGCACGCTGTGGCAGGTGATCGCGCCGACGCTGCGCCCGCATTACGACGCGCTGCATGCGCTGACCGATGCCGACACGGTGCTCGTCGGCACGCTGTGGGCGTTCTCCGCGCGCTTCATGCAGGAACTGCATGGCACGCCTTACGTGTCGGTGCAGGTGTCGCCGTCGACGCTGCTGTCCGCGCATGCGCCGCCGACGCACCCGCGCCTGACGATTCCCGCGCGCTGGCCGCTGCCGGTGAAATCGGCGCTGATGACGCTGATCGAGCGCCAGGTGCTCGACCGCGTGTGCGGCCCGGCGCTCGACGCGGTGCGCCGCGATCTCGGGCTCGCGCCCGCGCGGCGCGTGCTCGGCCGCTGGCTGCATTCGACCGACGGCGTGCTGTGCCTGTTTCCCGCCTGGTTCGCGCCGCCGCAGCCCGATTGGCCGTCGAACCATCTGCAGAGCGGTTTTCCGCTGTTCAACGATATTGCGACGCCCGACGATGATGTGGCACTCGATGCGTTTCTCGCGGCCGGCGAGCCCCCGGTCGTGTTCACGGCCGGTTCGACACGCGTCGATCACGCGGCCTACGCGCGCGCGGTGGCGGACGCGCTGCGCGCGACCGGCGCGCGCGGGATCCTGCTGACGTCGCACGATGCGGCGCCGGGCGACGAGCGGCTGCTCGTGCGCCGCTTCGTGCCGATGCGTACGCTGCTGCCGCGTTGCCGCGCGCTCGTGCATCACGGCGGGATCGGCACCGCGGCGCTCGCGTGCGAGGCGGGGATCGTGCAGGTCGTCACGCCGTTCGCGCACGACCAGTTCGACAACGCGCAACGCGTCGTCGCGAACGGCTGCGGCGTGCGCGTCGACGGCCCGGTCGACGGTGCGCGGCTCGGCGCGGCGCTCGCTCGCGCGCTCGACGAACCGGCGTTCGCGGTGCATGCGAAGCGCACGCGCGCGCTGCTCGCGGCCGCGCCGGACGGTTGCGAGGCGGCCGCCGATTTCATCGAACGATGCGTGCCGAAGCGCGGCCGGCTGGCCGCGCGGGCCGATCTCGCGGCGGCCGGCGCATGAGCACCGCGTCGCCGCTTCACGACGGGCCGGTCGCGCCGTCCGCGTTCGACATGCCCGCGCCCGCGCCGGCCGCGCAGCCGGTGCGCGGCATCCGTCTCGCGCTGCTGACGTTCGCGCTGTCGCTCGCGACCTTCATCGAGGTGCTCGATTCGACCGTGACGAACGTCGCGGTGCCGGCGATCTCCGGCAGTCTCGGCGTATCGAACAGCCAGGGTACGTGGGTGATCAGCTCGTACTCGGTCGCGGCGGCGATCGCGGTGCCGCTGACGGGCTGGCTCGCGCGCCGCGTCGGCGAGCTGCGGCTGTTCGTCGGCGCGGTGCTGCTGTTCACGCTCACGTCCCTGCTGTGCGGGCTGGCGCGCGACCTGCACGTGCTGGTGATCTGCCGCGCGCTCCAGGGGCTGTGTTCCGGGCCGATGGTGCCGCTGTCGCAGACGATCCTGCTGCGCACGTTCCCGCCGGACAAGCGCACGATCGCGCTCGCGCTGTGGGCGATGACGGTGCTGCTCGCGCCGATCTTCGGGCCGGTGGTCGGCGGCTGGATCGTCGACAACTTCTCGTGGCCGTGGATCTTCCTGATCAACCTGCCGATCGGGCTGTTCTCGTTCGCGGTGTGCACCGCGATGCTGCGCCCCGACGCGCAACGCGGCGCGGCCGGTCCGATCGACGTGCCGGGCATCGTGCTGCTCGTGATCGGCGTCGGTTCGCTGCAGGCGATGCTCGACCTCGGCCACGACCGCGGCTGGTTCGGTTCGCCGCTGATCGTCACGCTGGCGGTGGTCGCGACGCTCGCGATCGTGTCGCTGCTGATCTGGGAAGCGGGCGAGGCGCACCCCGTCGTCGATCTCAGCCTGTTTCGCGACCGCACGTTCTCGTTCTGCGTGCTGATCATCTCGCTGGGGATGATGAGCTTCTCGGTGGTCGGCGTCGTGTTCCCGCTGTGGATGCAGGCCGTGATGGGCTACAACGCGTTTCACGCGGGGCTCGCGACCGCATCGCTCGGCGTGCTCGCGCTCGTGTTCTCGATACTCGTCGGGATTCACGCGCACCGCTTCGACGCGCGCGTGCTCGCGACCTTCGGCTTCCTCGTGTTCGCTGCCGTGCTCGCGTGGGATGCGCACTTCACGCTGAAGATGACGTTCGCGCAGATCGCGGCGCCGGGGCTGATCCAGGGGATCGGGCTGCCGTGCTTCTTCATTCCGCTGACCGCGGCGACGCTGTCGCGCATTCCGGACGACCGGCTTGCCGCCGCGTCGAGCCTGTCGAACTTCCTGCGCACGCTGTCCGCCGCGTTCGGCACCGCGATGAGCGTCACGCTGTGGGAAAACCGCGCGACCTATCACTACGACACCGTGTCGCAATCGGTCACGCACGCGTCGGCGAACACGCAGCGCTTCGTGCACGCGCTGAACGCGATGGGCGTGGACGGCGTGCGCGAGTTGTCCACGCTGCACCACGTTGTGATGCAGCAGGCGTACATGATGGCGACCAACGACATGTTCTGGATGGCGAGCATGACGTGTCTCGCACTCGCGGCGATGATGTGGCTGACGCGGCCGAAGCGCGGCGCGGCCGCGTCGTTCGGGCATTGAGGAGAAGACCATGACGACACTCGGCGCACTCGTGATCCTGTATCACCCGAGCGATGCGCAGCTCGACGCGCTCCGTGCGTGGCGGCACGCGTGCGATGCGCTGCTCGTCGTCGACAACACGCCGCGGCCCGATGCGCGGGCGCGCGCGCTGTGCGACAGGGAAGGCATCGCGCTGCTGCATCACGGCAATCGCGGCGGGATCGCGGGCGCGTACAACGCGGGGCTCGCGGCGCTGTTTCGCGATCGCATCGACGCCGTCGCGCTGTTCGACCAGGATTCGTCGGTGCCGGCCGCCTATTTCCCGGTGATGCGCGACGTCTGTGCGGGGCTCGCGGGGCGCGCGTTCCTGGCCGGCCCGCGCATCTTCGACGAAAACGCGCGCAGCTTCCTGCCCGAACTCGCGACGAACGGCATCGGCCTGCGCCGCCTGCGCATCGAGCCGGGCGCGCCGCTGCAGCGCTGCGCGTTCCTGATCTCGTCGGGCTGCGTCGTGTCGCGCGACGCGTTCGACCTGCTCGGCCGCTTCGACGAGACGCTGTTCATCGATCACGTCGACACCGAATACAGTTTCCGCGCGCTGTCGCGCAACGTGCCGCTCTATGTCGTGCCGTCGCTGGTGCTGCCGCACCGGATCGGCGCGAAGCAGCGGCACGCGATCGGCCCTTTTGAAATGACGTCGATGAATCATTCGTGGCAACGGCGCTACTACAGCGCACGCAATGCGGTGCAGCTCGGGATGCAGTACGGGCTGCGCTTTCCGGTGGCGATCGTGCCGAACCTGCTGACCGTGTGGCAGGTCGTGCAGATCGCGCTCGTCGAGCGCGACAAGCGCGCGAAGCTGGCCGGCATCCTGTTCGGCGTCGCGGACGGCCTGTTCGGCCGGCTCGGCCCGCTCGAACGCACGCGGCCGCGTCTGGCCGCGCGTGCGCAGCGCGTTCGGCAGGGGTGACGATGCGGCGTTCGAGGAAAGCGGCGGGGCCGGCGCGCGGCGTGAGGGGCGGCGCGACGATCGCGGCGGCGGCCGCGCTGCTCGCGTTGAGCGGATGCGTGCCGTCGGGGTTCCTGCCTTCGCTGTCGCTGCGTGCGCCGGCCGACGACGCGCTCGCGCATACGGCCGGGCCTGGCGCGAACGGCGCATGGCCGGCACCGGACTGGGTGAAGCAGCTCCAGGATCCGCAGCTCGACGAGCTGGTGGCCGAGGCGTCGCGGAACAGTCCCGATGTGCAGGTCGCACAGGCGCGGTTGCGGATCGCACAGGCACAGCTTCAGCAATTCGATTCGCTGACCGGGTTGACGGGCACGGCCGGCGCCACGATCAGCCGCGCGCGGATGCCGAAGCCGGGCGACATCGCCGACGTGACGGCCGGCGGCTATCGCGTGCCGGTGCAGATCTTCGGCGATCCGAACGTATCGCCGTCGTCGATCTTCGTCGGGCTGAACTACCAGCTCGACCTGTGGGGCAAGAACCGCGCGGCGACCAGGAGCCTGATGTCGCTGCGCGACGCGGCCGGCGTCGAAGCCGAGCAGGTGCGGCTGACGCTCGCCGTCGCGATCGTCACCGTGTACTGCCAGCTCGACCAGGCGTACGCGGTGCGCGACCTGTTGCAGCAAAAGCTCGCGATCAGCCAGCGCGTGACGGCCGTGCTGCGCGAGCGCACCGCGCGCGGCCTCGACAACGCGTACGACGCGAGCGACGCGTCGATCAAGCGCAGCCGCCTGCTCGAACAGATCGCGCTGAACGACGAGCAGATCAAGCTCGCGCAACTGCAGCTCGGCGTGTTGTCGGGCCGCGGCCCGGAGCGCGGGCTCGCGCTGCAGCCGCCGCGCGTCGGCGCGTTCGCGGGCGGCTCCGTGCCCGCCCGGCTGCCGGCCGATCTGCCCGGCCGCCGGCCCGACCTCGTCCCCGCGCGGCTGCGCGCCGAAGCCGCGCTCGCGCGTGCGCTTTCCACGCGCGCGC
>NZ_JAAGPK010000373.1:0-1514 GCF_017104685.1 Burkholderia sp. Tr-20355
CCGGCGGCGGGTCGCGGGGCGCGCCGGGCAAGGCCGGCGGCCGCGGGCGCGTCAGGCCCGCGCGAGCGAGCGGCGCTTCATTTCGAGCTGCGTGATCAGCCGTTGCAGCGTGTTTTCCGCGCTGCCCGGCAGCGACATGTAGCGAAAGCCGAGCTGGTAGCGCCGCGACCCGTTCGGCATCTGCGTCGAGCGCTGCGACACCAGCTGCAGGTCGAGCGACAGCTTGCCGTGGCCGGTCAGCTCGAGCTCGACGTCCGGCAGCAGCGTGCCGACCTCGAGCGCCTCGACGCGTTCGTCGGCCGTGCGCAGCCCCACGCCGCCGAGCGACAGGTTATGCACCTCGAACAGGAAGCTCTCGCCGTCCGGCAGCTTGCCGCGGCACAGGAACGGATCGACGATCGGCGCGTCGACGCGGAAATATTCGCGGCGCTGGATGCAGACCAGCACGTCGGGGAAATCGGCGACGAACGCGGGCAGCCCCTCGAAGCGCGTCTCGCGCGGCGTGCCCGTGGTGAATTCGACGCGCACGCCCTCCGGCGAAGCCGCGAACGTGCAATGCGACGCGCCGAGGATGCCGGCGTTCTGCTCGGACAGCGCACCCCAGTCGAACGTGAACGTCCGCGCACCGACGTCGACCTCGAGCAGGCGCGTGACGAGCTGGCCGCCCGGGTACTGGACGGTCAGGAAATCGCCGCGGTTCACGAGGTTGCGCAGCTGCACGCCGATTTCCAGCGGATTGCGGCGGGCATAGTCGGGCCCGGAGTGGCCTGCATCCAGGCTGGGGTCCGTCGACGTTTCGATATTCATGGCTAGCCGGTCTTTCTTGTCATGAGCGCCCGGACAACCGGTGCGCAGTAAAACCGGGCCAGATCACGAGCCCGGTCACAGGTCTCTCACACTTAGCGGCAGTGCTGACCGAAAGTTTAGATCGAATTGGCGAATTTTTTCGCGCAAACGTTGAAACCGCGCGCGGCGAGTTGCCGGGCGCGGTCCGAAAGGGGCGAGCGGAGGGCGGCGGGCGCCCGTTTCCGGCGCAACCGGGCGCGGGCCGTCAGCCGATCTGCTGCATGATCGAGATCAGCTTTTTCGCGTAGTTCGGGTCGGTCGCGTAACCGGCCTTCTGCATCCCGTGCGCGAAGCCTTCGACGCTGCGGCTCGCGCTGAGCACGCCCGAGTAGCGCGGGTTGTTCTTCAGCAGGTTCGCGTAGTCGGTCATCGCATGCTCGTACGAGTCGTACGCCCGGAACTTCGCGACCACGCGGCGCGGCGTGCCGTTCACGTATTCGGTCGTCAGCGCCGACACCGTGCGGCCCGTCCAGCTCTTGTTCGCCTTGATGCCGAACACGTTGTAGCTGGTCGAGCCGTCGGCCGCGCGGATCTCGCGCTTGCCCCAGCCCGACTCGAGCGCGGCCTGGCCGACGATGAAGCGCGCCGGGATGCCGGTCGTCGCGCTGGCCGCCTGCGCGGGGCCGGCGAGCCGGTCGACGAACGCGTCGGCGTCCTGCACGCCGCTC
>NZ_JAAGPK010000374.1:0-1416 GCF_017104685.1 Burkholderia sp. Tr-20355
TAGGCGAACGGCGTGAGCGCCCAGGCGGGCGCGCCGCGCCGCTGCCATTCGCGTGTCAGGCGCGCTTCGAGCCGTGCGAGCGGGCCGCCGGGCGCGCTCATCGGGCCGGGCGCGGCGCATCGTGCGCCGCGGCGTGAGACGGATTCGTCAAGGCGGATTCTCCGTTGGGCGGCGCGTGCCGCGGGGTCTGCGGAAGGCGGCACTCTAGCGCGCCGCAGGCGGCCGCGGCAAGCGCGGCCGGCCGACGCGGCTCGCGGGGCCGGATCGGGACGGGCTGTGGATAACTCTGTGAAAAACTCCCCGCCCGAGCACCTCAAACGCCCGCCGGGCGGGCATCGAATCGGATGAGAATCATTTCGAAAGATTTAAAAATATATAAAAATCAATGCGTTATCGTCAATCGTCTGGATTTTCCAGCGGTTTTAATGCGTTTTACGCGGAAGATTGCCAGAGTGTGGACACCTTCCGCGTGCCGCGGCGAATGCGGCCGGCGCTGGACGCCGCGCGCGTGTCGGACTATCGTGTCGCCGCCAGCATTCATCCGACCGCCCATGCTTTCCGACACCCCTTTTTCCGCACCCGGCGCGACGCGCGGCGGCGACGACGTGATTCCCGTTTCGGCGCTCAATCGCGCGATTTCGACGATGCTCGAGCGTTCGTTTCCGCTGTTGTGGATTTCGGGCGAAGTGTCGAATTTCACGCGCGCCGCGAGCGGCCACTGGTATTTCTCGATCAAGGACCAGCAGGCGCAGATGCGCTGCGTGATGTTCCGCGGCCGTGCGCAGTATGCGGAATTCACGCCGCGCGAAGGCGACCGGATCGAGGTGCGCGCGGTCGTCACGATGTACGAGCCGCGCGGCGAAGTGCAGCTCAATGTCGAGGCCGTGCGGCGCACCGGGCAGGGGCGCCTGTACGAGGCGTTCCTGCGGCTGAAGGCGCAGCTCGAAGGCGAGGGCCTGTTCGCGCCCGAGCGCAAGCGGCCGCTGCCGGCGCATCCGCGTGCGATCGGCATCGTCACGTCGCTGCAGGCCGCCGCGCTGCGCGACGTGCTGACCACGCTCGCCCGCCGCGCGCCGCACATTCCGGTGATCGTCTATCCGGCGCCCGTTCAGGGCGCCGGGTCCGCCGAGAAGCTCGTCGCGGCCGTCGAGGCCGCGAATGCGCGCCGGGAGGTCGACGTGCTGCTGGTCTGCCGCGGCGGCGGCTCGATCGAGGATCTGTGGTCGTTCAACGACGAAGCGCTGGCGCGCGCGATCGCGGCGAGCGAATTGCCGGTCGTGAGCGGCGTCGGGCACGAAACCGATTTCACGATCGCGGATTTCGCGGCCGACGTGCGCGCGCCGACGCCCACCGGCGCGGCCGAGCTCGCGAGCCCGCAGCGCGCGCTGCTGCTGCGCGAGGTCGACGACCGCCGGC
>NZ_JAAGPK010000375.1:0-1528 GCF_017104685.1 Burkholderia sp. Tr-20355
CGGCCCGTTGTACAGGTGCGGCGCGATCTGGGCGTAGTGCACTTCCGCGAGCGCCGCGATCTTCTTCGCCTCGAGCAGGCCGCCCACGCGCGCGACGTTCGGTTGCAGGATCGATGCGCCGCCGGCCCCGCTAGAGGCGCCGCCCGCTAAACGGGTAAACTGCTCGGATGCAACGAATCACCACTACCGGGCGCGTCAACCTCAGTCACCTGTTCTGGCTTCGCAATCTCGCGATCATCGGCCAGCTCGTGACGATCGGCGTCGTGCAGACCTATTTCGGCGTGCATCTGCCGTTGCCGGCGATGCTGATGGTCATCGCGCTCGAGATCGTTTTCAATGCGCTGACCTGGGTGCGCGTGCTGCGCGCGCGGCCCGAGACCAATTTCGAGCTGCTCGGCCAGCTGTGGGTCGACCTCGGCGCGCTGTCCGCGCTGCTGTTCCTGTCGGGCGGCACGACCAACCCGTTCGTGTCGCTGTACCTGCCGTCGCTCGCGATCGCGGCGGCCGTGCTGCCGTGGCACCTGATGATCTGGCTCGCGGCGTTCGCGGTCGCGTGCTACGCGGCGCTCGGTTTCGATTCGGTGCCGCTCAACATGGACAATCCGGCTAACCTGTTCGACTACTACCGTACCGGCATGTGGGCGAACTTCATGGTGAGCGTCGGGCTGATCGCGTGGTTCGTCGCGCGCATGTCGAATGCGCTGCGCCAGCGCGATGCGGCGCTCGGCGAAGCGCAGCAGCATCTGCTGCGCGACGAGCGGGCCGTTGCGCTCGGCGTGCAGGCGGCCACCGTCGCGCACGAGATGGGCACCCCGCTGTCGACGATCGCGATGCTCGCCGAGGAACTGCGCGACGCGGCGCGTGCCGATCCGGGGCTCGCGCGCTACGAGGCCGACCTGAAGGTGCTCGAGGAGCAGATGACGCTCTGCACGTCGGCGCTCGCGCGCCTGCGCAGCCGCGCGAGCGCGCCGGCGAGCCGCCAGCCGGTGGACGACTGGCTCGACACGTTCGTCGAGCACTGGCGCCTGCGGCATCCGCATGTGCAATTCGAGTTGCTCGGCGCGCGTCCGGCGGGCGTCGCGCTCGACGACACGGTCGCGGCCGGCCAGATCCTGACGATCCTGCTCGACAACGCCGCGCGCGCGAGCCCGCAGCGCGTGACGCTGGCCGCGAAGGTCGCGCATGGCGGCACGGCCGACGAGATCGAATTCGAGGTATGCGACGACGGGCCCGGCATTCCGGCGTCGCTGCGCGAATCGCTCGGCGCGATGCCGGTCGACAGCACGCAGGGCGGGCATGGGGTCGGCCTGTATCTCGCGTTCAGCGCGGCCGCGCGGCTCGGCGGCGAGATCGAGCTGTCCGATGTCACGCCGCGCGCGGCGGGCGGCAACGGGCGGGCCGGCGGTGCGGGCAATGGTCACGCCGCCGCCGCATCGGGACCACGCGCGCGCCAGCAGATCGGAAGAGCGGCGTGTCAGGAGAGAGTGTTAAGTCGCGCGGTGATTGTCGAGGTTCAGCTGACTTGATA
>NZ_JAAGPK010000376.1:0-1458 GCF_017104685.1 Burkholderia sp. Tr-20355
TACGTGCGCAGGTTCACGTTCACCGGCACGCTCGCATCCTTCAGCGTCAGGTGCGCCGGCTGGTTCTCCTCGTGGTTCGTGTTCGAGATGAACACCGACGACAGCCGGTCGAACGTCAGCTTGCCGTCCGGCTTCGGGTATTCGATCGGCTCGCACTGCGACGCCGGCTTCAGCATCTCGTGATCCGCATGCTTGTGGTGCAGCGTCCACGGCACGTTGCCGCCCATCACCTTCTGCTCGAGCCCGACCATCAGCGTGCCCAGGTACAGGCCCTTCGCCATCCACTGCTTGAAGTTGCGCGCGCGGTACAGCTCCGTGTACAGCCACGACTGCTTGAACGCGTCCGGGTACGCGTTCAACTCGTCCGACTGGCGGCCGGCCTGCACCGCGTCGAACGCCGCGTCCGCCGCCAGCATGCCGGTCTTGATCGCCGCGTGGCTGCCCTTGATCCGCGATGCGTTCAGGAAGCCCGCGTCGTCGCCGATCAGCGCGCCGCCCGGGAACACCGTCTTCGGCAGCGACAGCAGGCCGCCGGCCGTGATCGCGCGCGCGCCGTACGACACGCGCTTGCCGCCTTCGAGGAACGCGCGGATCGACGGATGCGTCTTGTAGCGCTGGAATTCCTCGAACGGCGACAGGTACGGGTTCGTGTAGCCCAGGCCCACCACGAAGCCGACCACGACCTGGTTGTTGTCCATGTGATACAGGAACGAGCCGCCGTAGGTGTCGGACTTCAGCGGCCAGCCGGCCGTGTGGATCACGAGGCCCGGCTTGTGCTTGGCCGGATCGATTTCCCACAGCTCCTTGATGCCGATCCCGTATGCCTGCGGATCCGCGTTCGCGTCGAGCTTGTACTTCGCAATCAGTTGCCGCCCCAGATGGCCGCGGCAGCCTTCGGCGAACAGCGTGTACTTCGCGTGCAGCTCCATGCCGAGCTGGAAGTTCTCGGTCGGCTCGCCGTCCTTGCCCACGCCCATGTTGCCGGTGGCGACGCCCTTCACGGAACCGTCGTCGTTGTAGAGGATCTCGGCGGCCGGGAAGCCGGGGAAGATCTCGACGCCCAGCGCTTCGGCCTGCTGACCCAGCCAGCGCGTGACGTTGCCCAGCGAAATCACGTAGTTGCCGTGGTTCTTGAAGTTGTCGGGCAGCGCCCAGTTGGGCGTGGTGACCGCGCTGCTCTCCGACAGGAACAGGAAGCGGTCTTCCGTCACCTCGACGTCGAGCGGCGCGCCGCGCTCCTTCCAGTCGGGGAACAGTTCGGTGATCGCGCGCGGGTCCATCACCGCGCCCGACAGGATGTGCGCGCCGATCTCGGAACCCTTCTCGAGCACGCACACGCCGATCTCGGTGCCTTTCTCGGCGGCCAGCTGCTTGAGCCGGATCGCCGCCGACAGCCCGGCGGGGCCGCCGCCGACGATCACGACGTCGTATTCCATCGATTCGCGCGGGCCGTATTGC
>NZ_JAAGPK010000377.1:0-1187 GCF_017104685.1 Burkholderia sp. Tr-20355
CCGCCACGGGCGGCCGACCGGCCTGCTGCTGGCACGCCCGGACCCCGCCGTGCTGCAGGCGGCGCTCGCGCAAGGCCCGACGCTCGGCGGCGGCGACCGGCTGAATTCCACGCGGCAGCTCTTGCATGCGCTGAATCGCGTCGGCGTGACGAGCGTGATCGATGCCGGTGGCGACGGGCTGGCCTATCCGGACGACTACGCGGCGATCGTCGAGCTCGCGCGGCGCGGCGAACTGACGGCACGCATCGCCTACAGTGTCGGCGCGCAACGCGCGGGACGGGAGCTCGACGACTTCGCGCAGTGGATCGCGCAGATGACGCCCGGCGGCGGCGACGCGTTCCTGCGCACGAACGGCGCGGGTGCGCGGCTCGTATTCTCGGCCGTGGATCTGGGCAATTTCCTCGACCTGCGCCGCGATCTGCCGGCGTCGCTCGAAGCCGAACTCGCCCCGGTCGTCCGGCTGCTCGTGCGTCACCGCTGGCCGTTCCGCCTGCATGCGATCCACGACGAGTCGATCGGCCGCTTCCTGGACGTGTTCGAGGCCGTCGATCGCGAGACGCCGTTCGACGGGCTGCGCTGGTGCTTCGACCGTTGCGAGCGGATCGCGGACGCGAACATCGCGCGGATCGCGGCGCTGGGCGGCGGCGTGACGATTCAGCCGCGGATGGCGTTCCAGGGCGAGGCCTTCGTGGCCCGCTACGGCGCCGGCGCCGCCACGCGCGCGCCGCCGATCCGCGCGATGCTGGACGCCGGCCTGCCGGTCGGCGCGGGGACCGGCGCGACGTGCGCGGCGAGCTACAACCCGTTCGTGGCGCTGTACTGGATGGTATCGGGGCGTACCGTCGGCGGCACCGCGCTCTATCCAGCGCGCAACCGGCTCGGCCGGATGGAGGCGCTGCGCCGCTTTACGGTGGGCAGTGCATGGTTCTCGAACGAAGACGCGTGCAAGGGCGCGCTGATGCCCGGCCAGTACGCGGATTTCGCGGTGCTCACCGACGATTACTTCACGATCGATGCGCCGCGCATCCCGTCGCTTGCGTCGGTACTGACGGTGGTCGACGGCCGGATCGTGCATGCGGATGCGGAATTCCTGCCGCTCGCGCCGCCGCCGCTGCCGGTCAGCCCGGGATGGTCGCCGGTGGCCGGAGCCGCGGCGGGCAGCCGCGACCGCACGGGGGCGGCGGGCT
>NZ_JAAGPK010000378.1:0-981 GCF_017104685.1 Burkholderia sp. Tr-20355
TCCGCCGCCGACCAGCAGCGCGAGCGCGACGCGCGGCGCGCGGATGTCGAGCAGCACCGCGCGCGCCTGCTGCGCGGCGGCATCGCCGCTCAGGGCGGCCCAGGCCTCCGCGAGCGGAATGCGATACGCGCCGACGCACAGCGCGACGACGGACATCGCGCACCCGAGCACGGCGAGCGCGGCCCGGGTGAACGGCGCCAGGCGGCGCGACGTGCCGACGCGCGCGGCGCCGGCGCGCCGGGCGGGCGACGGCGCGGAGAAGGGCGAAGCGTGAGCGGGCATCGAGATGATCCGGAATCAGGCGAGCGCATCCGACAGGCGTCGGTGCAGGGTCGTGACGGCGAGCGGCAGGCGCGGGCCGAAGCCGAGCAGCAACAGCGCGTCGAGCGACACCACGCGCCGCGCGCGGCCGGCCGGCGTCGCACCGAAACCGGGCGTTGCCAGTAGCGCGGCGCGACCGCCGACGGCGGCCAGCCCTTCGTCGGAGATCAGCACGACGTCGGGCGCGGCGGCCGCGAGTGCCTCGGTCGTCAGCGGCTTGAAGTGATCGAAGCCCTGCATCGCGTTGCGCGCGCCCGCATAGCGGATCATTGCGTCGGCGGCCGTGCGCTGGCCGGCGACGAGCGCCTGGTTGCCGGTATGGTTCAGCACGAACAGCACGCGCGGCGGTTGCACGCCGGCAGGCGCGCGCGCGGCGACCACGTCACGCGCGGCCTGCCAGTCGCGCTCGAAACGTTGCAGCAACGCGGTGCCGGCCTCGCGCACGTCGAGCGCCTGCGCGATGCCCGTGATCTTCGCGCGCACCGATTCGACGTCGTGGCGTTCGTCGAACGTCGTGATCGTGACGCCGGCGCTTTTCACCTGCGCGATCGCGGTGGGCGGGCCGGCTTCCGCCGACGCGAGCACGAGATCGGGGCGCAGCGACAGCAGCCCTTCGGCCGACAGCGCGCGCTGGTAGCCCACTTTCGGCAAACGCTTCGC
>NZ_JAAGPK010000379.1:0-249 GCF_017104685.1 Burkholderia sp. Tr-20355
GGCTGCTGCTTGAAAAAAAAAAAAAAATACAAATACTTAAGATATCATGTAGCTTTTCGACTCTGTTATGACCACGCGTCAAGTGCTGCTCAATTGTTTGTCCGATTCGGGATGAGGTCCTTCGTGCATCTCTTCTTTTTTCTTGAGTGTGCACGGTGTGAGTATCATTCCACACGAGTATTTGCTGATCGCCGTGCTCGAACATGTAGCCGACGACCTCACCCAGCGAGATGCGTTCTGCTTTATGTT
>NZ_JAAGPK010000380.1:0-1108 GCF_017104685.1 Burkholderia sp. Tr-20355
CGCGCTGGCCGACGTGCTCGGCGCCGCGCCCGACGCATGGCACGTACCGCTGCGCGCGCTCGACGCGCTCGGCGCGCGCAGCGGCGTGCAGGGGCGCGTGTTCGGCAGCCTCGCGTGGCAGGCACTGACGGGCGAGCCGTACCTGGGCCCGTCGTCCGACCTCGACATCGTGTTTCCGCTGCCGGATGCCGCGTCGCTCCGGCCGTTGCTCGACGGTCTCGCGGCGATCGACGCGCACGCGCCGATGCGCATCGACGGCGAACTGCTGCGCGCCGACGGCGCGGGCGTCAACTGGCGCGAACTGCATGCGCGGCGCCCCGAAGTCGCGGTCAAGACCGCGGTCGCCGTCGAATTGATGGCGGCCGACGCATTCACCGGAGGCGCGCGATGAGCGCATGGGCTGCCTGCCGCGTAGCGGCGCCGTCGGATGCCGAGCGCATCGCCGCGCTGGCCGAGCGCAGCCTCGTGCTCGAGATCGAGACTTATCCGAAGCCGGGTCTCGTCAGCCATGTCGACACCGGCAGTCATACCGACATGGATGCCGCGACGTTCGCGCGCAGCGCCGCGGTGCTGCGGCCGTACTTCGCGGCACTCGCCGCCGCGGGCGCACGCGACGCGGACATGGCCGTGCTGCGCAAGATCGGCCTGCGTGCCGAACACGCGATGCTCGCCGCGACCGGCGGCGTCAATACGCATCGCGGCGCGATCTTCGGGCTCGGGCTGCTGTGCGCGGCCGCGGGCCGGCGCGCGGTGCCGGGCGCGGTGCCTAACGGGACGACGCTCGGCGCGTTCGTCTCCGGCCGCTGGGGTGCCGACATCCTCGGCGGCCCGCGTTTGCCCGACAGCCATGGCGAGCGGGCGAGCCGCCGCTACGGTGTCGGCGGCGCGCGTCGCGAAGCGGCTGACGGCTTCCCGACCGTGTACGCGGTCGGGTTGCCCGCGCTGCGCCGCGCGCGGCGCGACCTGCCCGGCGATCCGGAAGCCGCGCGCGTCGACGCGTGCTTTGCGCTGATCGCCGCGCTCGACGACACGAATCTGTTGCACCGGGGCGTGCAGCACGGCCTCGATTTCGCGCGGGCGACCGCCCGTGCGTTCGTCGCCCGCGGCG
>NZ_JAAGPK010000381.1:0-234 GCF_017104685.1 Burkholderia sp. Tr-20355
TAAAAAAAAAAACAGTGCTGGCTACTATGCACCGTTCCCACATCTTCATAGTTTAATCTCAGTCGCTCACTCCTATTCGTCCTTCGAACATAGTCACCCCTCCTTAAGACTTTCTCATATGTCTCCCGCCTCGCTCTTCGCTTACCGAGTTTGTCCTCGTGCTTTTAGTCTCACTCGTGTGCAGTGCCGTGACCCGCAGTGTCGTGAACTTCTGATTAACTACGTAGCGTATAA
>NZ_JAAGPK010000383.1:0-1146 GCF_017104685.1 Burkholderia sp. Tr-20355
TGACGCCGGCCAGCGCCGCTGCGCGAGCGCCGCGAGCCGCACCGCGTCGTCGGTCCGGCCCGCGCGGCGCGCGATCTCGGCGGCCAGCACGTCGAGGCTCGGCGAACTCGTGTCCGGATCGTTCTCGCGCCGCTCGCGTGCATCGAACGCCGCGCGCGCCGACGCGAGTGCGTTGCCGGCCGCGTCGTATTCGCCGAGCAACAGGTCCGCGAGCGCGATGCCGTACCAGTTCGCCGCAACGTTCGGCGCCGTCCGGTCGTCGATCTCGAGCTGCATCCGGCGAGCCTCGGCCGAGATGTCGGTCGGCGCGCGGTTCTGCAGGATGCGCAGCCGCGCGCGCACGAACCCGTATTCGGCCGACTGGCGCGGTTGCCGGTACGGCGCGCGGCGCGCGCGATCCTCCATGTCCGCGATCCGCTCGCCGGTCAGCGGGTGCGTACGCGCGTAGGCCGGCACGCCCGCGTCGCCCGTCGACGCGCGGTCGAGCCGTTCGAAGAAGCCCGGCATCCCGTACGGGTCATAACCCGCGCCCGCGAGCAGCTGGAAACCGACGCGATCGGCCTCGCGCTCGGCCGAACGCGAGAAGCGCAGCTGGTTGTCGACCGCGTACGCCTGCCCGCCCATCGCGATCGCGCTGCCGAGATCGCCGCTGCGCGCGAGCACGCCGGCCAGCACGCCGAGCAGCATCGTCGCGAGCGCCGTGTAGCCGCTCTTCTCGCTCGCGCCGATCATCCGCGCGATGTGCCGCTGCAGTACGTGACCCATCTCGTGGCCGACCACCGACGCGAGCTCCGACTCCGTCTGCGTCGTGACCACGAGCCCGCTGTTGATTCCGATGAAGCCGCCCGGCATCGAGAACGCGTTGATCTGCGGATCGCGCACCGGGAACAGGTCGAAATCCGGCGTGTAGCCGCCGATGAAGCGCGCGGCGGCCGCCGCCGCGAGCCGTGCCGCCATCGCGTTCAGGTAGTCGCGCACGAGCCAGTCGTCGAGATAGTCGGGATCGCGCCGCACTTCGCGCATCACGCGCTCGCCGAGCCGGCGCTCGGCCTGCGGCGTCAGCGAACCGCCGGAACCGTCGCCGAGGTCGGGCAGCTCCAGCGCACGAAGCGGCGCGCGCAGGCTCGCGGCCGGCGCCGACGCGCC
>NZ_JAAGPK010000384.1:0-1303 GCF_017104685.1 Burkholderia sp. Tr-20355
CCGACGAGGATCGAGCTGTAGTCCGCGCCCTGGTTGCGGTAGTGGAACAGGCTGATGTTCCAGTCCGGCGCCATCGACGACAGGAACTTCATCAGCGCGCCCGGCCGCTCGGGGAATTCGAAGCGGAACAGGCGTTCGTCGAGCGCGAGCGGCGAGCGGCCGCCGACCATGTAGCGGATGTGTTCCTTCGACAGTTCGTCGTGCGTCAGGTCGACGCTCTTGAAGCCGTGCGACTCGAAGTTCGCGGCGATCTCCGCCGATTCGCCGCGGCGCTTGATCTGCACGCCGACGAAGATGTGCGCGGATTGCGCATCGGCGATCCGGTAGTTGAACTCGGTGACGTTGCGGTCGCCGACGAGCGAACAGAAGCGCTTGAAGCTGCCGCGCTCCTCGGGGATCGTGACCGCGAACACCGCTTCGCGCGCCTCGCCGACTTCCGCGCGCTCGGCGACGAAGCGCATCCGGTCGAAGTTCATGTTCGCGCCGGAGGTGACCGCGACGAGCGTCTGGTTCTCGACGCCTTCGCGTTCCGCGTACAGCTTCGCGCCGGCCACCGCGAGCGCGCCGGACGGTTCGAGCACGCTGCGCGTGTCCTGGAACACGTCCTTGATCGCCGCGCACAGCGCGTCGGTGTTGACCGTCACGACGCCGTCGAGGAATGCGCGGCACAGCCGGAAGGTTTCCTCGCCGACGAGCTTCACCGCGGTGCCGTCGGCGAACAGGCCGACCTCGCTGAGCTCGATGCGCTCGCCGGCGTCCAGCGACTGCGCCATCGCGCACGAATCCTCGGCCTGCACGCCGATGACCTTGATCTCCGGGCGCACGGCCTTCACGTACGCGGCGACGCCGGACGCGAGCCCGCCGCCGCCGATCGGCACGAAGATCGCATGGATCGGGCCCTGATGCTGGCGCAGGATCTCCATCGCGATGGTGCCCTGGCCGGCGATCACGTACGGATCGTCGAACGGGTGGACGAACGTGAGATCGCGCTCCTGCTGCACCTTGACCGCGTGCGCATAGGCATCGCTGTACGATTCGCCCGCCTGGATCACCTCGACGCTCGGGCCGCCGTGCGCGCGCACCGCATCGACCTTCACCTGCGGCGTCGTGACCGGCACGACGATCACGGCCTTGATGCCCATCCGGGCCGCCGAGAACGCGACGCCCTGCGCGTGGTTGCCGGCCGACGCCGTAATCACGCCGCGCGCGAGCGCGTCCGCCGGAATGTGCGCCATCTTGTTGTACGCGCCGCGCAGCTTGAACGAGAACACCGGCTGGTTGTCCTCGCGCTTCAGGTAAACGG
>NZ_JAAGPK010000037.1:0-62357 GCF_017104685.1 Burkholderia sp. Tr-20355
TCCGTTTATCCGCGATCGATCGAATATCGACCGGGGCCCGCTGCGCACAGTGCAAGCAAGCCGCCCGCGATCGCGATGTTCTTGTAGAAATGAATCATGTTGTTGATCTGCTCGCCGCCCGTCATCGGGACTTCACCCTTCGACCCACCTTCACAGACAGGAGCCAGACCACCATGCCCGCACTTTGCGATATCTGTCACGCCCGGCCGGCCGTCGCGCGCGCAACCGTGATGCAGGACGGCGAGCGCAAGACGATTTCGATCTGCGATTACCACTTCCGTCAGCTGATGCGGCATCAGAGCATGCTGAACCCGTTCGATTCGCTGCTGGGCGGTGGCGGCCCGTCTTCGCTGTTCGGCGGGCTCGGCGACGAATCGCCGCTCGCCGCCGAGATTCCGCGCGAATCGGTCGACCCGACCGACGCGTTCAGCGAACAGACGCTCGAACTGCTGCAGCGCGCGGCCGAGAAGGCACACGAGCTGCGCCGCAGCGAACTCGACTCCGAACACCTGCTGTACGCACTCGCGGACACCGACGTGTGCGCCGCGCTGCTGAAGGAACTGAAGCTGTCGCCGCAGGACATCCGGTCGTATATCGACGAGCATGCGCACACCGGCACGGCCGACCCCGATGCGCCGCTCGACAAGCTGTCGATCTCGCCGCGCGTCAAGAAAGCCGTGCAGTACGCGTTCCAGGCGTCGCGCGATCTCGGCCACTCGTACATCGGCCCCGAGCACCTGTTGATCGGGCTCGCATCGGTGCCGGACAGCGTCGCCGGCACGCTGCTGAAGAAATACGGCGTGACGCCCGAGGCGCTGCGCCAGAAAGTCGTGAAGGTGGTCGGCAAGGGCGCCGAGGACGGCCGCGTCGACGCGCCGACCGGCACGCCGAACCTCGACAAGTTCGGCCGCGACCTCACCGCGATCGCGCGCCAGGGCAAGCTCGACCCGGTGCTCGGTCGCGCGCAGGAAATCGAGAGCACGATCGAGGTACTCGCGCGCCGCAAGAAGAACAACCCGGTGCTGATCGGCGAGCCGGGCGTCGGCAAGACGGCGATCGTCGAAGGGCTCGCGCAGCGGATCGTCAATGGCGACGTGCCCGAAGTGCTGCGCGACAAGCGGCTCGTCGAAGTCAACATCAACTCGATGGTGGCCGGCGCGAAGTACCGCGGCGAATTCGAGGAGCGCGCGAAGCAGCTGATCGACGAAGTGACTGCGAAGCAGGACGAACTGATCCTGTTCATCGACGAGCTGCACACGATCGTCGGCGCGGGCCAGGGCGGCGGCGAAGGCGGCCTCGACATCGCGAACGTGCTGAAGCCCGCGCTCGCGCGCGGCGAGCTGAGCCTGATCGGCGCGACGACGCTCAACGAGTACCAGAAGTACATCGAGAAGGACGCCGCGCTGGAGCGACGCTTCCAGCCCGTGTTCGTGCCGGAGCCGAGCGTCGAGCAGACGATCGTGATCCTGCGCGGGCTGCGCGACAGCCTCGAGGCGCACCACCAGGTGACGTTCGCCGACGACGCGTTCGTCGCGGCCGCCGAATTCGCCGACCGCTACATCACGTCGCGTTTCCTGCCCGACAAGGCGATCGACCTGATCGACCAGGCCGCCGCGCGCGTGCGGATCGGCGCGACGTCGCGCCCGGTCGACATCCAGGAAGGCGAGGCGCAGATCGCGCAACTGAAGCGCGAGCAGGACTACGCGACGTCGCGCAAGCGCTTCGACGAAGCGAAGCAGTTCGAGGAGCAGATCAACGCGAAGCAGAAATCCGTCGACGAGAAGATGGAGGCGTGGCAGCGCAAGACCGGCTCCGAGACGCTCGAAGTGACCGTCGAATCGGTGGCCGAGGTCGTGTCGCGGCTGACCGGCATCCCCGTGTCCGAGCTGACGCAGGAAGAGCGCCAGAAGCTGCTGAAGATGGAAGAACAGCTGCGCGAACGCGTGGTCGGCCAGAGCGATGCGGTCGTCGCCGTCAGCGACGCCGTGCGGCTGTCGCGCGCGGGGCTCGGCCAGACGCACCGGCCGATCGCGGCGTTCCTGTTCCTCGGGCCGACGGGCGTCGGCAAGACCGAACTCGCGAAAGCGCTGGCCGAGACCGTGTTCGGCGACGAGCAGGCGATCATCCGCATCGACATGTCCGAGTACATGGAGCGGCACGCGGTTGCCCGGCTGATCGGCGCGCCGCCCGGCTACGTCGGCTACGACGAAGGCGGCCAGCTCACCGAGCGCGTGCGGCGGCGCCCGTACAGCGTGATCCTGCTCGACGAGATCGAGAAGGCGCATCCCGACGTCTACAACGTGCTGCTGCAGGTGTTCGACGACGGCCGGCTGACCGACGGCAAGGGCCGCGTGGTCGATTTCAGCAACACGATCATCATCGCGACCAGCAATCTCGGCGCGGCGATCATCATGGACAACCTCACGCAGCCGGAAGCCGCGCGCAAGACCGACAAGGCGATCCGCGAGGAACTGATGCAGGTGCTGAAGGGCCATTTCCGGCCCGAGTTCCTGAACCGGATCGACGAGGTGATCGTCTTCCACGCGCTGTCGAAGGACAACATCCGCGCGATCGTGCAGATCCAGCTCGACCGCGTGGTGCGTACGGCCGCCGCGCAGGACATCACGCTCGTGATGGGTGGCTCGCTCGTCGACCACCTGACCGAAGTCGGCTACCAGCCGGAATTCGGCGCGCGCGAGCTGAAGCGCCAGATCCGCCAGACCATCGAGACGCGGCTCGCGAAGGAGATCCTCGCCGACCGGCTGAAATCGGGCGACACCTGCGAGGTCGACTACGACAAGGACAGCGACGAAGTGAAGTTCAACAAGCTCGCCGCGCCGGAAGCGAAGGACAAGAAGGACGCCGGGAAGGACGCGGACGGCAAGGCCAGGCCGAACGGCAAGGCCGCCCAGGCATCCGGTGACGCGAAGGCGGACGACACGCCCGCCGACGCGCCGCCGCCCGCGGCGAAGTCGGGCAAGAAGTCGTCCGGCGCGAAGAAGGACGCACATTAAAAAAACGCGTACCCGGCAGACCGGGCACGCATGACCGGCTCCGTCCGCGGGACGGAGCCGCCCCACGCCGCGACACGGCGCAACCGAGCCACCCGTAGCGGGCCCGGCTCTTGGAGATTCACATGACAAATCGACGCGAAGTGCCAGGCATCAGGAAATACGATGGGCCCGCCGGCGGTTGGGGCGCGCTTCGCGCGACAGCCGATGCGGTGCGTACGCAGATGGAAACCATCGAGGCGCCGATCGTGCTGATGCGGACCAACCAGCCCGACGGCTTCGACTGCCCCGGGTGTGCGTGGCCCGACAAGGAACACAAGTCGACGTTCCAGTTCTGCGAGAACGGCGCGAAGGCCGTCACGTGGGAAGCGACGACCAAGCGCGTGACGCCCGAGTTCTTCGCGGCGAACACCGTATCGTCGCTGCTGCGCATGTCGGACTACGAACTGGAGGACATGGGGCGGCTCACGCATCCGCTCGTCTACGACCGCGCGAGCGACACGTTCCGCGCGATCGAATGGGACGACGCGTTCGCGCGCATCGGCGAAGTGCTGCGCGCGCTGCCGCCCGAGCAGGTCGAGTTCTACACGTCGGGCCGCGCGTCGAACGAAGCCGCGTACCTGTACCAGCTGTTCGCGCGCGAGCTCGGCACCAACAACTTCCCCGACTGCTCGAACATGTGCCACGAGCCGACCAGCGTCGGCCTGCCGCAGTCGATCGGCATCGGCAAGGGCACGGTGTCGCTGGAGGATTTCGACCACTGCGAGCTGATCATCTCGATCGGCCACAACCCCGGCACGAACCACCCGCGGATGATGGGCACGCTGCACGAGTGCGCGCGCCGCAACGTGCCGATCATCGTGTTCAACCCGCTGCGCGAACGCGCGCTCGAACGCTTCGCCGATCCGCAGGACATGATCGAGATGGCGTCGTTCGGCTCGACGCGTATCGCGTCGACGTACTACCAGGTCGACGCGGGCGGCGACGCGGCCGCGCTGAAGGGCATCATGAAGGCGCTGCTGAAGCTCGAAGCCGAGCAAGGCAACGTGCTCGACCGCGATTTCATCGCGCAGCACACCAACGGCTTCGACGCGTTCTCGGCCGACCTCGAGGCCACGTCGTGGGACGACATCGAACGCGCGAGCGGCCTCAGCCAGGCACAGCTCGAACAGGTCGCGCTCGCGTACGCGAAGTCGAACGCGACGATCGTCACGTACGGCATGGGCGTCACGCAGCACAACAAGGGCACCGCGACCGTCCGCCTGATCGCCGACCTGCTGCTGATGCGCGGCAACATCGGCAAGCCCGGCGCCGGCGTGTGCCCGCTGCGCGGCCATTCGAACGTGCAGGGCAACCGCACGGTCGGCATCACCGAGAAGCCGTCGGCCGAGTTCCTGAAGAAGATCGAGGACGTGTGCGGCTTCACGCCGCCCGCGCATCACGGGCACGACGCCGTGCAGGCGATGCAGGCGATGATCGACGGCACCGCGAAGGCGCTGCTGTGCCTCGGCGGCAATTTCGCGGTCGCGCTGCCCGATCCCGAGCTGTCGTTCCCGGCGATGGCGAAGCTCGACCTGAGCGTGCATCTCGGGACGAAACTGAACCGTTCGCACCTGCTGGTCGGCAAGGAAACCTTCATCCTGCCGGTGCTCGGCCGCACCGAGCTCGACATGCAGGCGACCGGCCGCCAGTCGATCACCGTCGAGGATTCGATGTCGATGGTCCACGCGTCGGCCGGCAAGCTCAAGCCGGCATCCGACCAGTTGCGCTCGGAGCCCGCGATCGTCGCGGGAATCGCGCATGCGACGCTGCCGAACAGCAAGGTCGCATGGCTCGACCTGATCGCCGACTACGACCGCATCCGCGACCTGATCGACCGCACGGTGCCCGGCTTCGAGGCGTTCAACGAGCGCATCCGCACGCCGGGCGGCTTCCGCCTGCCGCTGCCGCCCACCGAGCGCGTGTGGCCGACGCCGACCGGCAAGGCGATGTTCTCGGTCTACAAGGGAGTGAAGGAGGACGCGGACGTGCTCGGCGCCGAGCAGGTGCTGCGGCTGATCACGCTGCGCAGCCACGACCAGTACAACACGACGATCTACGGGCTCGACGACCGCTATCGCGGCGTGTTCGGGCGACGCGACGTGCTGTTCATGAACGTGGCCGACCTCGCGAAGTACGGGCTCGAGCACGGCGACCTCGTCGACATCGAGACGATCACCGCGTCGGGCCGCACGCTGCGCCTCGAGAAGATCACCGCGATCGAGTACGACATCGCGCCGGGCTCGGTCGGCGCGTACTATCCGGAAGCGAACGTGCTCGTGCCGCTCGACTACATCGACAAGGAAAGCGGCACGCCGTCGTACAAGTCGGTGCCGGTGCGCGTCGTGCGCTCGGCCGTCGTTTGACGGACCGGCAGGCGGGCGGTGCATCGTTCATCGCGCGCCTGCCCGATCCCTGCCACCGGCCGCCGCGCGCCGCAACCCGGGCGGCGGCCCTCCCCGCCTTTCAGCGCGCTGCCGTCGGCGGCAGGTGCGCCGCACCCTGCCGGCGCCGATACGCGCTGTCGCGCGTCGCGAGCCAGTAGTACAGCGGCGAGGTCAGCAGCAGCCCCACGAGCCACGACAGGTCCGCACCGCCCAGGTGTGCGGGAATCGGGCCCGCGTACATCGGCGTGTTCATGAACGGAATCTGCACGAGGATGCCGATCGCGTACGCGAGCAGCGCCTGCGGATTGAAACGGCCGTAGATCCCGCCGTCCACCCTGAAGATCGACTGGATGTCGTACTTGCCCTTGTGGATCACGTAGAAGTCGATCAGGTTGATCGCCGTCCACGGCACCAGCACGACCAGCAGCGCGAGCACGAGATCGACGAGGTTGCCGACGAAGTTCGTCGACGCGCCGATCGCCGCGTAGCAGCATGCGACGAAGATCACGACCGACACCACCGCGCGCGCCTTCGCGGTCGGAATCCACTTGTACGCGAACGTCTGCACCGACGTGATCACCGCGAGCACCGCGCCGTACAGGTTCAGCGCGTTGTGGCTGATCACGCTCAGCAGGAACAGCACGAGCATCAGCGGGCCGAGCGGGCCCGTCGCCTGCTTGACGGCGTCCATCGTGTCCGCGCCGGCCGGCACCGCGAGCACCGCGACCGCGCCGAAGATGAACGCGAGCGTCGAGCCGATCGTGCAGCCGAGATAGGTCGCCCAGAACGTCGACGCGACGCCGACGTTCTCCGGCAGATAACGCGAATAGTCCGACACGTACGGCGCGAACGCGATCTGCCACAACGCCGACAGCGACACCGTCGCGAGCCAGCCCGCGAAGTCGAAGCCGCCGCGCGTCAGGAAATCGTCGGTCGTCACGTGCGAGAGGATCATCCAGAAGCCGACGAAGATGCCGATGCCGAGCACCCACGTGCCGATGCGGTTCAGGATGTGGATGAACCGGTAGCCGACGATCCCGATCAGCCCGGAGCCCACCGCGCCGATCACGATGCCGACGGGCACCGGCACCGACGCCGCGATGCCGTGTACCGACTTGCCGGCCAGCACGATGTTCGACGCGAAGAAGCCGACGTACATCACGGCCGCGATCACCGTGACGAGCAGCGCGCCCCACGAGCCGAACTGCGCGCGGCTCTGGATCATCTGCGGGATGCCCATCTGCGGCCCCTGCGCCGAGTGCAGCGCCATCAGCACGCCGCCGACGGCCTGGCCGACGACGATCGCGACGATGCCCCACATCAGGTTCAGGTGGAACATCTGCACGCCGAGCGCACCCGTCACGATCGGCAGCGGCGCGATGTTGCCGCCGAACCAGAGCGTGAACAGGTCGCGCACCTTGCCGTGGCGCTCTGCGGGCGGCACATAGCCGATCGTGTGCTTCTCTATCATCGGGGACGCATTGCGTTCCGCGTTCGTCATGGTCAAGTCTCCTGTCCTGCGCGCCGATGCGCGCGTGCCGTTTCCGCCGGCGCGCGTCGGGGTGCGCGCCTGCAATCGGGTCCGGATACGCGAGCGAGGACGCGCCGCGTGCATGCGCGGCGGCGTCGAACGAAGCGGACGAGGCACGCTGGCGGGGACGGATGACATGTCCCGCCGGCGTGGGCGCGGCCGCTTCGCGAGCGTCGTGATCCAGGTTGGAGACGATGGTGCGCCACGACCGTCGCGGCCGGAAAATACTAAAAATATTTCCGCGACATACGAAAAAGCTCTGCAGCGGAAATTCCGGCGCCGAACGACTTCGGGTAAGGTGCCAGGGTCTGTTTCCCCATGGAACGCGCATGCGCCCGCGGCGGCACGCCGGGGCCGGGCATCAGAGGTGCTTGTGGCTCACTACACTTTGCGGCAACTGAAATACTTCATCACGACGGTCGAATCCGGCAGCGTCGCCGAAGCCTCGCGTCAGCTCTTCATCGCGCAGCCGTCGATTTCCAGCGCGATCAAGGGGCTGGAGGAGAGCTTCGGCGTGAAGCTGTTCATCCGCCATCACGCGCAAGGCGTGTCGCTGACGCCGTCCGGCACGCGCTTCTACCGAAAAGCGCAGGAGCTGCTGCGCATCGCGCACGAATTCGAACAGAACGCACTCGCCGACAACGACGTGATTACCGGGCAGATCGACATCGGCTGCTTCGAGACGGTCGCGCCGCTCTACCTGCCGCAATTGATCGCGGGCTTTCGCGAGCGCTACCCGGGCGTGAACATCCGGCTGCGCGACGGCGACCAGCAGGAACTCGTGCAGGGCCTGACGTCCGGCACGTTCGATCTCGCCCTCATGTACGACCACGATCTCGACGGCACGATCGAGACCGAACCGTTGATGCCGCCGCAACAGCCGTACGTGCTGCTGCCGGAGAACCATCGGTTCGCCGGCCAGGCGCACGTGTCGCTGCGCGACCTGTGCGTCGAGCCGATGATCCTGCTCGACGTGCAGCCCAGCCGCACGTATTTCGTCAGCCTGTTCCATGAACTCGGCCTCACGCCGAACATCGTGTTCGGCTCGCCGTCGATCGAGATGGTGCGCGGCATGGTCGGCCAGGGATTCGGCTTCTCGCTGCTCGTCACGCGCCCGCATTCCGAATACACGTACGACGGCCAGCGCGTCGTGACGATCGGCCTCAGCGAAACGGTGAGCCCGTCGGGGCTCGTGAGCGCACGGCTGAAGCGGGGACAGCTCACGAAGCAGGCGCAGTCGTTCGTCGATTTCTGCCGTGAACGGCTCGCGCGAATCGTCGCGGAATCGGCGCGACAAGGAACGTGAAGCGCACGCGCCGCGGGACGCGGCGCATGCATCCAGGCTGCAGGCTCAGGCCGCCGAGGAAAGATGCGCGGCCAGGCGATCCAGCATCGCGTCGCAGCCGTGCAGTTGCTCGAGCGTGACGAACTCGTCGGGCTTGTGCCCCTGGTCCATGCTGCCGGGCCCGCACACCACGGTCGGAATGCCGGCCTGCCCGAACAGTCCGCCCTCGGTGCCGAACGCGACCGTGCCGAATGCGTCGGAACCGCTCAACATCGCGAGCAGGCGCGCAGCTTCACTGTCCGGCGCGGTGGCCAGCCCAGGATACGCGCCCAGCGGCTGCAATCGAATGTCGGTATCGGGCTGCACCGCACGCATCTTCGGCAACAGCTCGGATTCCGCGTAGTCCTGCAGCGTCCTCGGCACGTCGTGCGCGTCGAAATCCGGCAGCGCACGCACCTCGAAATCGAACTCGCATTCGGCCGGCACGATGTTCAATGCGCGGCCGCCCTTGATCAGTCCCGTCTGCACGGTCGAGAACGGCGGATCGAAACGGCCGTCGTGCCGCTCGGGTCGCGCGAGCGCCGCGCCGATCTCGCCGAGCCGGCCGATCAGCTTCGCCGCATAGTCGATCGCGTTGACGCCCGACGGGGCGTACGCCGAGTGACACGCGGCGCCCTTCACGTGACAACGCATCGCGAGCTTGCCCTTGTGACCGAGCACCGGCTTCAGTTCGGTCGGCTCGCCGATCAGGCACAGCCGCGGCCGATGCTCGCGCGCGGCCAGCACGTCGAGCATCGGCCGCACGCCGAGGCAACCGACTTCCTCGTCATAGGAGAACGCGAAATGCACCGGCATGCTCAAAGGCCGCGACACGAACGCCGGAACGGCCGCGAGTGCCGACGCGATGAAGCCCTTCATGTCGGCCGTGCCGCGGCCATACAGGCGGCCGTCGCGCTCGGTCAGCCGGAACGGCTCGACCGTCCACGCCTGCCCGTCGACCGGCACCACGTCGGTGTGACCCGACAGCGCGATGCCGCCGCGATCGCGCGGGCCGATCGTCGCGTACAGGCTCGCCTTCGTGCGCTCGGCGTTGTAGAACAGCTCGCTCGCCACGCCGAAACCCGCGAGATGGTCACGGATGAAGGCGATCATCTCGAGGTTCGAATCGCGGCTGACCGTGGCGAAGCCGATCAGCCGTTCGAGCAGCGCACGGCTCGACGTGTCACTCATCGCCCGGCACTCCGTAGCTCGGCGCGGCGGTCGGGTTCAGCGCGCGCGTCTGGTAGTCCTGCATCTGCGGCCGATACGCGCGCCACAGCGCATCGAGTTGCCCGATCGGATCGGTATCGGCCCAGTCGACGCGCAGGTCGACGATCGGCCAGGTCACGTCGCCGGCCACCTTCAACGCGGCCGAATGTACCGGACCGGCTTCGCCGCCGGCCGCCATCGCGGCATGCATCGCGGCCAGCAGGCGATCGGCGAGCGGGCCGTGCGCCTGTTCGAACGCCCGCGCCATCGCGTCGATCACGGCCGGCGCGGCCAGCAGGTTGCCGGCCGCCACGCACTGCTCGCCCTGCACCGCGTGATGGGTGCCGAGCGCTTCCTTGCCGGTGAAACACGCCGTCTGCCCCTGCCCGTCGATCACCGTGACCTGCCGGTACTGGCTCCAGCCGTTCGCGCTGAGCGCGCGGTCGAGCGCCGCGGCCGGCGCAAGCTGGTCGTGCTCGATCAGATCGAGAATCTGCGGCCCGAGCGCCGGCAGCGTGATGTTCTGCGTCGCGACGGCGCCCACGCCCGCGCGCACCCACGGGCAGCGCGCGCCCACCGCGATGCTCGACGAACTGATCGTGATCCCGAGCTGGCCTGTCTCCGGGCAGCGCCCGACGATGGAGAAAGTCATGTCGTCTCCTATGCGCGGTTCGGCTGCCAGTTGTCGGGGACCACCGCGATCACGTCGATCTCCATCAGCCATTGCGGCTGGCCGAGCGCCGAGACGACGAGCCCCGTCGAGATCGGATAGACGCCCTTCAGCCACTTGCCGACTTCCTGGTACACCGGTTCGCGATAACGCGGATCGATCAGGTAGGTCGTCGTCTTCACGATATGCGTGAGGTCGCTGCCGGCTTCCTCCAGCAGCTGCTTGACGTTCTTCATCGCCTGCTCGGCCTGCGCGCGCGGATCGCCGAGACCGATCAGGTTACCGTCGAAATCGGTGCCGACCTGGCCGCGCACGTAGACGGTGTTGCCGGCGCGCACGGCCTGGCACAGGTCGTTGTCGAGCGTCTGGTTCGGGTAGGTATCCTTGGTGTTGAACATGCGGATACGCGTATGGGTAGGCTGGCTCATCGAGGTCCTTCGAGTGTCGGTGGGTACGCCCGCCGCGCCGGAAGCGGCCGCGGCGCAGCGGATGCGTGTCGGTCCGTCAGGTGGTCAGTTCGTCGCTTCGGCGAGCGGGCGCGCGTCGGCCGGTGCCTGCTGGGCTGCCACGCGACGCTGCGACGCGTCGTGGTACGCGAGGTACTTGCGTTGCGTGACGATGTGATCGGCGATGTGTTTCGCGTCGTGCCACACGCCCCAGATGAAGCTGGAGCCGCGCCGCGACAGCCACGGCAACCCGAGGAAATAGATGCCGGGCTCCTTCGACACGCCGCGCTGGTGCTGCGGCTTGCCGTTCGGCGCGAACGCGTCGACGTTGAGCCAACCGTAGTCGACTGCGTAGCCAGTCGCCCAGACGATCGACGTGACGCCCGCGCCGGCGAGATCGAGCGCGAGGATCGGATGCGCGACGCAGTCGGGGTTCGGCAGGATGCGCCGCGCTTCCGGCTCTTCCGGCAGGTCGAGGCCGTTGCGTGCCGCGTAGGCATCGGCCGCGTCGAGCAGCGACAGGTAGTTCTCGTCGCCGCGGGCGAGATTGACCGCGAGATCGCGTTCGAACACGGCCACGCCGCCGTCGAACGACTTCGTCAGCCCGACGAGCGTCACGCCCTGGTTCGCGAGCGCGCGGAAATCGACCGTGTGGCCACCGCGCGCCCCGCTCACCGCGATCGTCACGTGTTCGCGGCCGGGCGTCGCGATTTCCTTGTCCCATTCGCCGAGCACGCCGAGCCACCAGCAGAAGTCGCGGCCGCGATATGCGCGCGGCGGGCGATCGTGCGGCCCGACCGACAGATACACCTGCCGACCCGCGCGCTGCAGCTCGTCGGCGATCTGCACGCCCGACGAGCCGGCGCCGACCACCAGCACCGCGCCGTCCGGAAGCTGGCCCGGATTGCGATAGTCGGCGGAATGGATCTGCACGAGGCGCGCATCGTCCGGCGCGATCGGCGGAACGACCGGGCGCTGGAACGGCCCCGTCGCGACGACCACGCGGTTCGCCTCGATCGTGCCGTCGGACGTCTCGACGACGAAGCCCGGCTTGCCGGTGTTGCGCACGACGTTCGTCACGTCGACGCCCGTGCGGATCGGCGCGTTGAACTTGCGCGCATACGCTTCGAAGTAATCGGCGACCTGGTCTTTCGATGCGAACGCATCGGGATCGAGGCCGTCGAATTCGAGCCCCGGGAAACGGTCGTGCCACGCGGGGCCGTTCGCGACCAGTGAATCCCAGCGCCCGGTGCGCCAGCGCTCGGCGATGCGGTCGCGCTCCAGCACGAGATGGGGCACGCCCAGCTTGCCCAGATGCTCGCTCATGGCCACGCCGGCCTGCCCGGCGCCGACGACGAGCGTATCGATTGAGGTTGTTTCGACTGCCACGGCTGTCTCCTTCAGCTTCTGACGTGCGGCTCGCTGCGACGTTCGTGCTGTCGGGCGAGTGGGAATGGAGACATTCTGCGGACAGGCCGCCTGGCGCGAAATGATGTTTTTTGTTGGTGTTGACGAGAAAAAAGCTGGGGCGGGAGCGATGGAGGTACCGACGATGACCACGCTTGCAGCAGAGCCCATACGTCGTTCAGGTTGCGCGGGCAGAATCTCCGCATGTCGGGAAACGCAGCCTTCGGGTCCTGCGCCAGCCGATCGACGACCTTCGCCCCACCCTTGTCGTTCCTGGTGTTCGAAAGCGTCGCCACCGATCCGCCAGTACAGCGTCACCCACTCACGATTCACGCTTGCGACGGCGTATCCACGGGCAAGCTCGACCCGCTGCTCGAGCTCCGTGAGCCCGCGGCGATAGTCTGCCTCGCCGGACCGACGGAGAGCCGATCGAGCCGCCCGACAATTCTTGACTGTGTCCGCATCGTCGAACTGGTAGCATGCGCGTCACATCGGCATGGAAGCGGATACGCGACACTCAATCGTTCCCTTTTATGTCCCACGACCGGCTAACCTCGCCAACGCACCCTCGGCGACTTGGTGTCTCAGACGGCACCCAGCCCCGTAGAACCCCGCAACACCCCGGCGTCGCCCCGCGCGACCCGTTGCAGTAACCGTTGGAGTGGCGCACCCCGCGCCTGCAAGCATGAAAAATTCGAACCCGCCCACCCGCCCTGCCCCGCGGCGCGACAAAGACCGCACGCCGCTCGTCCGCGCCGGCGCGTGGCTGCTGATGGTCGGCCTGCTGTACCTGCTGTGGCCGTCCGCCGAAACCGCGTACCTCGCGATGGAGTCGATGATCCACTGACGCGCACGCCCGGCCGCGCACTACGCTATACTTGCGCGATGGAAACCCAACCCGCCTCGCCGATCGTGCATTGCTGGTGGCGCGCCTGACCCAGGCGGCCCGTTTCCTTTTGCATGTCCCAAACGTGATGCCGCCAGCCATGGCGGCATTTGCGTTTCTGCACCGCACCGACATCATGGCTGGCGCCTTCGACAACCCGGAGCCAACGACGACCATGACGCAACCCACCCGCCCGACCATCCTCACCGGCGACCGCACGACCGGCCCGCTGCATCTCGGCCACTACATCGGCTCGCTACGCGCGCGCGTGCAGATGCAGCACGAAGCGACGCAATTCCTGCTGCTCGCCGATACGCAGGCGCTGACCGACAACATGGGCCGCCGCCAGCGCGTCACCGAGAACGTGATCGAGGTCGCGCTCGACTACCTCGCCGTCGGTATCGACCCGGCGGTCTCGACGATCGTCGTGCAGTCGCAGGTGCCCGAACTCGCCGAGCTGTCGCAATACCTGCTCAACCTCGTCACGGTCGCGCGCCTCGAACGCAATCCGACCATCAAGGAAGAGATCCGCCTGCGCGGGTTCGAGCGCGACATCCCCGCCGGTTTCCTGACCTACCCGGTGAGCCAGGCAGCCGACATCACCGCGTTCAAGGCGACGCACGTGCCGGTCGGCGACGATCAGTTGCCGATGATCGAACAGACCAACGAACTCGTGCGCCGCTTCAACGCGACCGTCGAGCAGCCGGTGCTGGTCGAATGCGAGGCCGTGCTGTCGTCGGTCACGCGGCTGCCGGGCATCGACGGCAAGGCTAAGATGAGCAAGTCGCTCGGCAATGCGATCACGCTCGGCTCGACGCCGGACGAGATCGCGCAGGCCGTGAAGGACATGTACACCGATCCGAACCACCTGCGCGTGAGCGATCCCGGCCAGGTCGAGGGCAACGTCGTGTTCACGTTCCTCGATGCGTTCGAGCCGGACGTCGCGAAGGTCGACGAACTGAAGGCCCACTATCGCCGCGGCGGCCTCGGCGACAGCGTCGTCAAGCGCGTGCTGAACGAGCGGCTGCAGGCGTTGATCGAGCCGATCCGCGCGCGCCGCCGCGAGTTCGAGGCCGACAAGGCCGAGGTGATGGCGACGCTGAAGCGCGGCACGCTGCACGCACGGGAAGTGGCGGGTGCAACGATCGCGGAGGTGAAACGCGCGATGGGGCTCACGTATTTCGATTGAGCAGCGCCGTCACGGCCGCTCGCGCGCCGGCACCGCCGCATGACACACGGCCTCGACCCGGTTGCCGGCCGGATCGACCAGAAAGGCCGCGTAGTAGTCGCCGTGGTAGTGCGGCCGCAATCCGGGGTCGCCGTCGGACTGGCCGCCCGTGGCAAGGCCAGCCTCGAAGAACGCATGCACCTGCTCGCGGGACGCGGCCTTGAAACACCAGTGCCGCTTGCTCGTCCCGATTTCGGCGGGATCCAGATACACCGCCAGAAAAGTCGATGCAGGGTCGTTCGCGCTGCAACGTTCGCCATAGCCGAGCGCATTGGGCCGGTCATAGACCTTGGTCGCGCCCAGCGCAGTCATGACGCCATCGTAGAAGGGGCGTGCCAGGTCGATGTCCGGAACGCCGATCGACACGTGATCAAGCAGTTGCATGGTGTAGGCTCCATTGAACGAGCACGAGTCTACACAACCCCTCCCGGTCGGACCGATCAACCTTACCGACGACTACACTACCGACCACGCTCCCTACGTGATCTGATACGTCGACGCCGGCACGAACTCCTCCGGCATCGGCCGATCCCCGAGTTCCAGCACCGACCGCTCGATCGTGCGCGTGATCGCGTCGAGCGCGAGCGCATTCGGCGCAAGGCCGAACGGTTCGGCCACTTCGTTCGCGATCGCTTCGAGCGCGATCAGCGTGTAGGCAATGAACACGCAGATCAGCGGCGTGAAGAACTCCGTCGAATCGACGAGCCCGAACGGCAGCAGCACGCAATACGCATAGACGGTGCGATGCAGCAGCACGCTGTATGAAAACGGGATCGGCGTCGACAGGATGCGCTCGCAACCGCCCACCGACTTGCCGAGCTCGTCGAGTTGCGTCTCGAACATCCAGCAGGTCGTGCCGCTGCCGGCCGCGGGGCCCAGCGCACGAACGATGCCGCCGCGCAGTTCGTCGAGGATCGCGACCGGCTTGTAGCATTTGCCGCCGAGCGCGGCCGTGCGCTCCGCCCCGAGAATGCGCAGCAGGTCCGCGGTCGGGTCGGTATGACGCAATTGATGCTTCAGCGCATACGCAAGCGCGATCAGCAGGTCGGCAAGCCGGTTGCGCTCCGCGTCGCTCACGCCGTCGGGCAGGTAGCGATGCAGTTGCGACGTCACGGCGCGCGCGGCGATCAGCAGGTTGCCCCACAGATGCCGCGCCTCCTTGAAACGCTCGAAGCTCGCGTTGTTGCGAAACCCGAGGAAGATCGCGAGCGCGAGCCCGAACAGCGTAAACGGCGCGGTGTTGAGCGGAATCTTCTCGCCGAAGATGCGCCCGTTCGTGAAGACCGCCAGCGTGCTGACGATCGCCATGAACACGAGCTGCGGAATGATCGATTGGAGCACGGAGCCGTTCCATACGAACAGCATCCTGAGCCAGTTCTGTCGTGGTCGGACGATCATGATGTTTTCTCGACTGCCAAAGGAATACGCAACCCGTTGCGCCCGCACCCGATGCGCAGCGGCCCGCGCATGGCGGGCCGCTTTCCGTCGGATGCCGTGCCGGGCGCCGCGCTGCGCGTGATGATACGCGCACGCCGCGCCCCGTCACCTCGCATGCCGCTCAGTGATAACCGATGTCGCCCTCGCGCACCTTGCCGCGGAACACGCGGTATTGCATCGCGTTGTACACGAGGATGATCGGCAGCACGATCACGGTGCCGACGAGCGCGAACAGCTGGCTCGAATGGCTCGACGACGCGTCCCAGATCGTCAGCGACGGCGGCACGATGTTCGGCCAGATGCTGATCACGAGCCCCGTGTAGCCGAGGAACACGAGCGCGAGCGTCAGCAGGAACGGCGTCGCCTCGTGCGCGCGCTTCACCGTGTGGAAGATGCCCCACACGCATGCGACGACGAGAACCGGCACCGGCAGGAACCAGACGAGGTTGCCGCTGCCGAACCAGCGGTGCGCGACGGCCGGCAGCCCGATCACGGTCCACAGGCTCACCACGCCCATCACGGCGAGCAGCACGCCCGCGAGCGGCTTCATCAGCAGCCGCATCTTGCGCTGCAGCTCGCCGTCGACCTTCAGGATCAGCCAGCCGCAGCCGAGCGTCGCATACGTGACGAGCACGCCGATCCCGCACAGCAGGCTGAACGGCGACAGCCAGTCGAACGGCCCGCCCGCGAACTGGTTGTTCTCGATCTTGATGCCCTGCAGCAGCGAACCGAGCACGATCCCCTGGCAGAACGCGGCGAGCGCCGAGCCGCCGATGAACGCGAGATCCCACATGTGCTGCGTGCGGGTGGCCTTCGCGCGCAGTTCGAACGCCGCGCCCCGGAAGATCAGGCCGACCAGCATCAGCACCAGCGGCAGGTAGTTCGCCGGCAGCAGCGTCGAATACACGACCGGGAACGCGCCATAGAGGCCCGCGCCGCCGAGCACGAGGAACGTCTCGTTGCCGTCCCACACCGGCGCGACGGTGTCGAGCATCACCTGGCGCTCGGCCTTCGCGTCAAAGAACGGAAACAGCAGGCCGATCCCGAGATCGAAACCGTCCAGCATCACGTAGATGAATACGCCGAGGCCGATGATCGCGGCCCACACGACAGGAAGATCGATGTGCATGGCTTACTCCGCTTCGGTGACGTTCAGCGGCGTGGACAGCGCGCTCTTGCGCAGCCCCGGATGCCGGTGCAGCTCGATGTACCCGGCCTGGGCCGCCGGCCCGCGCCTCATCAGTTTCATCATGTAGTAGATACCTGTTCCGAATACCAGGAAATACACGACCACGAAGACCAGCAGCGACACGCCGACCTGCTGAGCGTTGAGCGGGGAGACCGAGTCGATGGTGCGTAGTACGCCATAGACGGTCCACGGCTGCCGCCCGACCTCGGTCGTGATCCAGCCGGCCAGCAGCGCGACGATGCCCGACGGCCCCATCGCCACCACGAACCACTGGAACCAGCGCGTCTCATAGAGGCGCCCGCCCTTTCTCAACAGCAGCCCGAGCAGCGCGGTGAGCAGCATCAGCATCCCGAGGCCGGCCATGATCCGGAACGTCCAGAAGATGATCGGCGAATACGGGCGGTCCTGCGGCGGGAATTCCTTCAGCCCGCGAATCTCGCCATCCCAGCTGTGCGTGAGGATCAGGCTGCCGAGGTGCGGCACCTGGATCGCATAGCGCGTGGTTTCGGCCTGCATGTCGGGCAGCCCGACGAGGTTCAGCGCGGTGCCGCCCTTCTCGGTTTCCCACAGCCCCTCGATCGCGGCGATCTTCGCCGGCTGGTATTCGCGCGTGTTCAGCCCGTGCGCGTCGCCGACGACGATCTGGATCGGCGCGAGCACCAGCAGCATCCACAGCGCCATCGAGAAGCTGCGCTTCACCGGCTCGTCGCGACGGCCCTTCAGCAGGTGCCACGCGCCGCACGCGGCGACGATGAAACCCGCGACGATGAACGCCGCGATCGTCATGTGCACGAGACGGTACGGGAACGACGGGTTGAAGACGATCTTGAACCAGTCGACCGGCACGACCAGGCCGTTTTCGATCTTGTAGCCCTGCGGCGTCTGCATGAAGCTGTTCGACGCGAGGATCCAGAACGTCGAGATCAGCGTGCCGACCGCGACCATCAGCGTCGCGAAGAAGTGCGCACGCGGGCTGACGCGCTGCCAGCCGAACAGCATCACGCCGAGGAAGCCGGCCTCGAGGAAGAATGCAGTCAGCACTTCATACGTGAGCAGCGGCCCCGTGATGTTGCCCGCGACGCGCGAAAAGCCGGCCCAGTTGGTGCCGAACTCGTACGCCATCACGACGCCGGAGACCACGCCCATCCCGAAGCCGATCGCGAAGATCTTCGACCAGAACTGGAACATGGATTTGTAGGCGGCGTCGCCGGTGACGAGATAACGCCATTCCAGCACCGCCAGGAAGCTCGCCATGCCGATGCTGATCGCGGGAAACACGATGTGGAACGACACCGTGAATGCGAATTGCAATCGGGCGAGATGGAATGCATCGAAGATTTCCATGACCGTAATTTGCTCGTGGTTGTGAGGACGTACGCCCGAAGCAGGAAATCGCGCGACGGCTTGGCGACTACACATGCGAACGTCAACGGACCCTCGCACGGCATCGAAGCGTGAGTGACGATATCGCGTTTGCCACGATACTCGCAATCACTCGAACGTGCGCTGAAACTGTGCTGCTTCCGTCGCCGAAGATGTGTGCACGGAAAACACATTTCGTGCCTGCGGGATGGTCAGCTGTACTGCTTTCCGCGTAGCGGCGCTGTGTCTCCGGCGCGCTGTTCACTCCACTTAACATGTTATGCAACGCCTGCCCGACGCGGTAGTGCGCCGCCCCCGGCGCCCGCCCGGCAGCACCGATTCCGTCGTCCGGCGTACACGCCGGCCGATCCGACTGGAGAAACCCCGCATGGCGTCCCGCCCCCCCATCGACGATCCGACCGGCAGCACCGCGTGTCAGGTGACGCGCCATCGTGCCGGCGAAACGCGCGACACCGTCGATCGCGTCGTCGACGAAACGCCGGTTGCACTCGTGTTCAACGGCATCTCGCACACGGTCATGATGGCGACGCCGATCGACCTCGATGCGTTCGGCCTCGGCTTCGCGCTGAGCGAAGGCATCGTCGAGCGTGCGTCGGACGTCTTCGACATCGAAAGCGAATGCCGCCCCGGCAGCGCCGAGGTGCGGCTCACCGTGTCGCAGCAGGCGTTCATGGCGCTGAAGGCGCACCGGCGCGCGCTGGCCGGCCGCACCGGTTGCGGCGTCTGCGGGATCGAAAGCATCGCGCAGCTCGACCTGCACCCGCCGCGCATCGCGGCCGCCGGCGCGGCTGCCGGCATCGGCGCCGAAGCGATTGCACGCGCCGCGCGCACGCTGCCGGCCCACCAGACGCTGATGCGCGAGACGGGCGGCATCCACGCGGCCGCGTGGTGCGACCGCGACGGCGCCGTGCGCGCCGTGTTCGAGGACGTCGGCCGCCACAACGCGCTCGACAAGCTGATCGGGCATCTCGCGCGGCGCCGCGTCGACCTTGGCGCGGGCTTCGTGTTCCTGTCGAGCCGCGCGAGCTACGAGCTGGTACGCAAGGCCGCGCGGGTCGGCATCCCGATGATCGCGACGATCTCGGCGCCGACGTCGCTGGCGATCGACGTCGCTCGCGAAGCCGGCGTGCGCCTGCTCGGCTTCTGCCGCAACGACGGCTTCGTCGAATACGTGTCGCCCGACGCCGTTCACCCCGATCAACCGGCGCTTGCGCCCGCGCACCCGGCCCACTCGTCATGAAACACCTGTTCGATTTCGATACCGCGCAGCAGCAATTCGCCGGCGCATTTGCGCCGCTTGCGGCGAGCGCCTCGCTGCCGGTCGCCGAAGCGGCCGGCCATGTGCTGGCCGTGCCGCTGACCGCCGTGCTCGACCAGCCGCCGGCCGACCAGAGCGCGATGGACGGTTATGCCGTGCGTCACGCGGACGTCTCGCCTGGCGAGCTGCTGCGCGTCGCGCAACGCTGCTATGCGGGCGACACGCCGATGCCGCTGGCCGCCCGCACGGCTGCGCGCGTCTTCACCGGCAGCCTGATCCCGCCCGGCGCCGACACCGTCGTGATGCAGGAGCACGCGCACGAACGGGACGGCTGGGTCGCGTTCGATGCCCCGCCGCGCAGCGGATCGCACATCCGCCGCCGGGGCGAGGAAGTGCGTACCGGCGACCTGCTCGTGCCGGCCGGCGTGCGGCTGGGCGCGATGCACGTCGGCGTGGCGGCCGCACAAGGTTTCGCGCGCATCGATGTGCGCCCGGCGCTGCGCGTCGGCATCCTGACGACCGGCGACGAACTCGTCGCATGCGGCCAGCCGCGCGCGCCGCAGCAGATCTACAACAGCAATGCGCCGATGCTCGCCGCACTCGTGTCGGGCACCGGTGCCCGCGTCGCGATGAACGTGCATGCGGCCGATACGGCGGCGGCCGTCGATCGTGCGTTGCGCGACCTGCATGCGGGTTGCGACCTGGTGATCTGCGTCGGCGGCGCATCGGTCGGCGACAAGGATCTGCTGCGCCCCGCACTGACCGCGCTCGACGCATCGTTCATCGTCACCGGTGTGCGGATGAAGCCCGGCAAGCCGGTCGCGCTCGCGCGGCTCGACACGCGGCCCGTGGTGCTGCTGCCCGGCAATCCGGGGGCTGCCATGACCGCGTTCGCGCTGTTCGTCGCGCCGCTGATCCGCTGCCTGCAGGGGCGCGACGCGCGCCTGCCGGCCGTGCCGGCGCTGCCGATCGACACGGACTTCGAGCCGGATGCGCAGCGCGAACGCTTCGTACGGGTGCGCTGCACGGTCGGTGCCGCTGGCGCGCCCGTGCTCGATACGCTGCGCCAGCAAGGCGCCGGCACGCTGCAGTCGCTCGTGCAGGCGAGCGGGCTCGCACGGCTGCCGGCCGGGCGGGCCATCGCGCGCGGCGACGCGGTACCGTATTACGAATTCGCGCCGTGGCTCGCATGAGCGCGACGCCCATCACGCGCCCGATGCGACCCATGCGCCGCGCCCGCCGCACGGCGAACTGTATTCCTGCGATTCGGGCGCGATTGTGCCTCTGCCGGCCCAACCCGGCGGACTATGCTCACGCTGAGGCTCGTCACGACCTGTGCGCCGACACGTCGGTACACGCACGGCCGACCGGCGACGCCCCTCCGCTTACTTCATGCAGGCCGACGAACCGATCGTGAACGCCATCGTTTCAGCCGCGCCGGCCGCCGCCGCATCATCCGGCGGCGCAGCGCCCGGCGCCTTTCCCCGCCCGTCCGACACGCTCGGACGCCCGCTGCGCGACCTGCGCCTGTCCGTGATCGACCAATGCAACTTCCGCTGCGGCTACTGCATGCCGCGCGAAAGCTTCGGTTCGGACTATGCGTTCATGCCGTCGTCCGAGCGCCTGTCGTTCGCGCAACTGGAAAAGATCGCACGTGCGTTCACGTCGCTCGGCGTCGAGAAGATCCGCATCACGGGCGGCGAGCCGCTGCTGCGCCGCAACCTCGAGGCACTGATCGAACGGCTCGCCGCGCTGACGACCGTCGACGGCAATCCCGTCGAAATCGCGCTGACGACCAACGGCTCGCTGCTCGCCGCGAAGGCACGCGCGCTGCGCGACGCCGGATTGTCGCGCGTGACCGTGAGCCTCGACGCGCTCGACGACGCCGTATTCCGCCGGATGAGCGACGCCGACGTGCCCGTGTCGCGCGTGCTGGCCGGCATCGAAGCCGCACATGCTGCCGGGCTCGCGCCGGTCAAGGTCAACGCGGTGATCGAGCGCGGCGTGAACGACGACCAGATCCTGCCGCTCGTGCGCCACTTCCGGCAGTCGGGCGTGGCCGTGCGCTTCATCGAATACATGGACGTCGGCGGCGCGAGCTTCTGGTCCGGCGACAAGGTCGTGCCGGCCGCGCGCATGCGCGAACTGATCGAACAACACTATCCGCTCGTGCTCGTCGGCGAACCGGGGCACGACGCGACCGCGATCCGTTGCGCGCACATCGACGGTGCGGGCGAAGTCGGCTTCATCGCGAGCGTGTCGCATCCGTTCTGCGGCACCTGCTCGCGCGCCCGCGTGTCCGCCGACGGGCAGCTCTATACGTGCCTGTTCGCGACGCAGGGCACCGACCTGCGGCCGTGGCTCGACGATGCGGCATCGACCGCCGACCTCGCGGCCGCCGTGCGCGATCGCTGGACGCGGCGCGACGACCGCTATTCCGAGCGCCGGGCCGCGCGGCCGGCCCGCGCGCCGGGCAAGACCTATCCGACCGTGCGCATGTCGCTCGTCGGCGGCTGACGGGCCGCCGCGCGATACAGGATGCGCCGCCCACTGGAGAACCTGTCATGACGACCTTCACCGAATCCCGCGCCGGGCTGCCGGACGATCCGCTGCCAGCCGGCAGCGCCCCGCCGCCCGCCGACGCGACCGACCCGCCTCCCGAACCGGCGCCCGCCATTGCCGCCGGCTTCGAAGTACGCGTGCAGCATGCGCCGATCGACGCGGGCGCGGAGCTTGCACCGATCGTTCGCAATCCGAATGTCGGGGCGGTCGTGAATTTTCTCGGGGTCGTACGCAAGGAAGGCGACGTCGACGACGTCGTCGCGCTGGAAGTCGAGCACTACCCGACGATGACCGAGCAGGCACTGTGGAGCATCGTCGAGGAGGCCACGGCACGCTGGCGGCTCGAAGCGGTCAGGATCGTGCACCGCGTCGGCCGCATTCCGCTCGGCCAGCCGGTCGTGCTGGTCGTCGTGGCCGCCGCGCATCGCGCATCCGCGTTCGACGCGTGCGAATTCCTGATGGATTTCCTGAAAACCCACGCACCGTTCTGGAAGAAGGAGATCCGGCACGACGGCGAATCCGGCTGGGTCGAGGCGAAGGCCCACGACGACCACGCGATGCGGCGCTGGGGCTGACCGCGTCCGCTTCGCGCTTTCCGATTCCGCCGCTCCTGCTCGAGACATCGCAATGAAACTGAAGATCAAATATTTCGCAAGCATTCGCGAACAACTGGCGCTCGACGAGGAAACCGTCGAGATCGATGCGCGCGAACTCACCGTCGACGCGCTGCGCGGCGCGCTGGCCGCGCGCGACGCGCGCAGCGCGGACGCACTGCGGATGGACCGCCCCGTGCGGGCCGCCGTGAACCTCGAAATGGTGACCGGGGAATTCGTCGTGCGGGAGGATAGCGAGGTCGCGTTCTTTCCGCCGGTGACGGGTGGGTGAGCTCACCACGCACGCCGCCCGTTTCGACGGCGATCCTCGACCGTCCTGGCCCGGAACGCGTTGTACACCGACGGGGCGGTCGATCGTGACGGTCGCCACGCCGCGCGCCTCGCGATACAGGATGTCCTCGTCGCTCATCGGGCAGCCTCCAGCACTGTCAGCGCCGCGTCGAGCGCGTCCAGCCCCTCGTTCAGCTCCGTGCGCGAGATGACCAGCGGCGGCGTCACGATCACCACGTTGTAGCGCCCGTACGCGTGGACGCCGCGCTTCAGCAGCTCGCCATAGAACGCCCGCATCGGCGCCGATCCCGCCGGGTGGTGCCACTCGACGAGCGGCTCGCGCGTGTCCCGGTCGCGCACCAGCTCGATGCCGAACTGGGCGCCCATGCCCCGCACGTCCCCGATCGACGGATGACGGTCTGCGAGATCGCCGAGACCGTCGCGCAACCAGCCTTCGATCTCGCGCGCCCGGTCGAACAAACCCTCTTCCAGATAGACCTTCAGCGCGGCGAGCCCGCCGGCGACCGCCAGCACGTGGCCCGCGTGCGTGTGGCCCACGTCGAAGAGTTCGGTATCGAAGTGGCGGGCCACGCCTTCGCGCACCAGGACACCGCCGAGGGGTGTATACGAAGAGCTGGCCCCCTTGGCGAACGAAATCAGGTCCGGCAATACGCCGACACGCTCGGCGCAGAACAATGCCCCCGTGCGCCCGAAGCCCGTCATGATCTCGTCGAAGATCAGCAGGATGCCGTGCCGGTCGCACAGGTTGCGAACGCCTTCGAGGTAGCCCGGTGGGTAGACGACCACACCGCTGGACCCGGTCATCGGCTCCATCAGGATCGCGGCGACGTTTTGCGCGCCTTCGTGCGACAGGACGCGCGCAAGGTGATCGAGGGCACGGCGCGTCTCCTCGACCGGATCCGACGTGTAAAAGGGGCTGCGGTACGGATACGGTGCAAAGAACTTCACCATGCCCGGGAGCGCCGGGAAAGGATCGCGCCAGCGGTCCACGCCCGTCATCGCGCTCGCGCCGATGGTGCTGCCGTGATACGACCGATGGGCAGTCAGCACCTTGGGCCTGCCTGTCACCAGCCGGGCGATCTTCACCGCGTCATCGTTCGCCTCGGCTCCGCCGCACGTGAAATGCACACGCAGTCCTTCCGGCCACGGCGAAACACTGTTCAGGAGTCCAGCGTATTCGGCACGCACGTCGTTGAAGTAGCTGGATGCGACCCAGCACATGCGCTCGGCCTGTGCCTGGATCGCCTGGACGACCTTCGGATGGCCATGGCCCAACGACACCGCGACATAACCGCTGGTGAGGTCCAGATAGCGCTTGCCGTTCGCATCGTGGAAGTAGCATCCCTGCGCATGCGTGATGACCGGCGGGTTGAGTCCGCCCTGGACCGCCCAGGGAACGAGCACCTTTCGAAACGACGGCGCGAGCGCGCGATCCGACTCGCCGTGAATGCGTAGATCCATGTTGACTCCGGAAATGTCATGGCTCACTATTTCTGAGCCTCGTGATGTGAGGCTGATAGATTAAGCACGCATTTCACGCACCACAAATCAAACGTTTCGACACTGAGCCTCAATTCAACTGAGTCATGGCACGACAACTTCCGCCCCTGCTCTCCGTGCGTGCATTCGAGGCGGCGGCGCGCCATGGCGGCTTCGCCCGGGCGGGTGAAGAGCTATGCGTCACGTCCGGTGCGGTAGGGCATCAGGTACGGCTGCTGGAGGAATGGCTGGGAACGCCGCTGTTCATGCGCGGCGCCCGGTCCGTCCAGTTGACGGACATCGGACGGCGGTACTTCCTGGAAATCGAGCGCTTGATGGACGAGCTCGAGCGTGCGTCGCTCGGCATCCGCCAGGCCGCGGACGCCCCGGAGGTGACGGTCACCGCGATGCCATCGTTCGTGACCCGCTGGCTGATGCCGCGCCTGGGTGAGTTCAGGCGGCTGCATCCCGACATCGAGGTGCGCTTGCTGGCCTCGGTACCCGCCGTCGACTTCAGCCGCGAGCGGGTGGACGTGGCGATCCGGCTGGGCTCGGGCCCCTATCCGGGGCTCGTCGCGGAAAAACTGATGTCGGAGACGTTCCTGGCGGTCGGTCAACCTCTGGTGTGCCGGGCGTTGCACACCGTGGACGATATCTTGCGGGCAACCTTGCTGCATGACGAATACGAGGCCCGCATTCCGGAGCAGGTGGACTGGGTGCGCTGGTGCCGCATGCAGAACGTACACGCGAGCGCGACCCGTTTGCGACAGGGCCCGAGCTTCTCGCACACCTATCTCACGCTCGATGCCGCGATCGCGGGCCAAGGCGTGGCGGTGGCGTCGGACGTCCTCGCCGCCGATGCGGTCAGGCAGGGGCTGTTGGCCATGGCACCGGGCAAGCCGGTACAGGGACCCTACAGCTACCACCTGCTGACGACACGCGCGGCAACCGCACGGCCGCCAGTCGACGCCTTCTGCAGTTGGCTGCGATCGGCCGCACGGTCGTTTTCGGAAGCCGGCTGGGCTTGAACGACGCGAATCGCCGCGCGGCGGATACCGACGCCCGCGTTCCACCTCGCCCGCCCGTTCACCGCATGCACGCGGCGGCCAGCTTCCCGACCGCGATCACCGCCTGCTCGATCTCCGGCGACCACGGGCTGCTGTAGTTCAAGCGGATGAAGTTCCGGTAGTTGTCGGTGATCGAGAACATGTAGCCGGGGCCGATCGTGATCCCCTGCTCCAGCGCGAGCTGGTACAGCCGCATCGCGTCGACCTGCGCGGGCAGCTCGACCCACAGCACGTACCCGCCCGCCGGGCTCGAGATGCGCGTGCCCTCCGGGAAGAACCGCGACACCATCGCCCGCATCAGGTTCGCCTGCTGCGCATACGCCTTGCGCAAGCGCCGCAGGTGATGCTCGTAGCCGTCGCGTTCGAGAAACTCCGCGATCGCCAGCTGCGGCAGCGACGGCGTCGCGAGCGTGTTCAGGAACTTCAGCTTCTCGACCTGATCGCGATAGCGGCCCGGCAACGCCCAGCCGATCCGGTACGCGGCCGTCAGGCTCTTCGAGAACGACGAGCAATGCAGCACGATCCCGGTCCGGTCGTAGGACTTCAGCGAACTCGGATGCGTATCGCCGAAATACAGCTCGTTGTACACGCCGTTCTCGATGATCGGCATGCCGGTTTTCGTTGCAAACTCAACCAGCTCGCGCTTGCGCTCGTCGGGCATCTGGAACCCGAGCGGGTTCTGGAAGTTCGGCATCACCATGCACGCCGCGATCGGCTGCGACTTCGCGATCGCGGCCAGCGCCGCGATGTCGATCCCGTACTCCGGATGCGTCGCGACCTCGATCGCCTTCATCCCCATCCGCTCGATCGCGTGCAGCATCGCGTAGAACGTCGGCGATTCCACCGCGATCGTGTCGCCCGGCTTCGCCACCGCCTGCAGGCACAGGTTGATCGCCTCCGTCGCGCCCACCGTCACGATGATCTCGTTCGGGTCCACCGACATCCCGTTTTCCAGGTAGCGGCGCGCGATCTGCCGAATCAGGCGCGGGTGGCCGGGCGGCAGCCCGTCCGTCACGCCCCACAGCGACTTGTCGCGGCCGGCCGCATACGCGTAGCGGTTCAGCTTCTCGAACGGAAACAGGCTCGGGTCCGGATACGGCGAGCCCAGCGGCACCGCGTCGTCCGTGCCGATCGAACGCAGCGTCGACAGCACGAGCCGGCTCACGTCGACCGACGACGAGATCGCGATCGGCTTCGACGGCCGCAGCTCGCGCACCGGCGCGTGGCCGTCGTCGCGGCGCAGGTTCACGAAATAGCCCGACTGCGGCCGGCTTTCCAGCAGCCCGCGGCTTTCCAGCAGCAGATACGCGTGCAGCACGGTCGTGATGCTGATCCGGTGCTGCTGGCTCGCCTGCCGCACCGACGGAATCCGGTCGCCGTGCCGGTACACGCCCTGGCGGATCAGGCGCTCGATGTCGTCCGCGAGTTTTTCGTAGAGTTTCATCGTGCGTCTCCCGCCGGCATGCGCAGCCGCGCCGCCCTGCCGTGTGCGTCCGGCACGCACGTGTTTCGCCCGCCGACCGGGCCGTCGTGATTCCTGATCCTTCCCTCCGGTTTTGCCTTTTCCATCGCGGCTCTCTCTTGAAGATGCGCCGGCAGGGTTCCGGTACGACTGGATCCGCGGCACTGTGCACTTGATGGTGGAATCTTAAGAGCAGAACAGTTGACGGCGAGTACACACATCGACCACGCGAACAAGAGTACAGTTCGGCGCGAGTCGCGCATGGCGGGAGAACTGTACGTCTTATGAAATGGCCTGGCGGCCGGAAACCGCGCGCGGCGCGGCCGGATCGGCCTGGAACGACCGCGACACGGGCATTCGTCCGACCGTCTCGCCGGGGTGCAATACTGTGCGGCCGCACGGTTTTTCATGGCCGGAGTCAGCCCCGCCGCGCATGCGATCGAACGGGCCGCCGCCCCCCCGGCGCCTTGATCCGCAACGCCCGACCAGTACAGATGATGAAATGGTGTCAGAACGTAACGACTGCCCGCGCATCGCGCGCCGCCGGCCCGGAAAACGCCGATGACTGATCGCGACCTCGCCGCGCGGCTCGTCGCGCGGCTGACCGGCAGCGCCGACCATCCGCGCTTCACCGGCGCGCCGATCGACCTGTCGACGCTCGATGCGCACACGCTCGGTACGGTCTGGCCGGCGCTGCGTCGCGCCGAGCACGACATCATGCTGCGCGACCACGCGTACGACGACCCACGCGCCGAATTCGCGCGCTGGCTGCGCGGGCAGATCGACGCGCTCGGCCTCGTGCCGCTCGTCGACGCCGATGCCGCGCTCGAACTGTTCCGCGACATTCCGCCCGGCGGATGGAGACGTGCGCTGGAAGACCTGCCCTGTCTCGACGCGCTGCCGTCGCCCGCGCTGCAGGCCGAACTGGCGCGCATCGCGGGCGAACCGGAAGACGGCGAACCGCGGGCGAAATCCGCGTATGGCGCGTATGCGCTCGACTGGTTCGCCGGCCGCCGCGACTTCTCGGCGCGGCGCGATGCGTACGCGCAGGCGCTGGCGGATTCGCCGTTTCGCGTGCGCGAACTCGACGTGTTGCCCGAACTCGGGCCGGCCGCGCTGCTCGCGCTGGCCGCGACGAACGACGGCTATTTCGCGCCGAAACGGCTGTGGCTCGACTTCGGCGACCCGGCCGTCACGCTCGCGGAAGACGCCGCGTACGTCGCGTTCGCGCGCGACGCGCTGACCGAGGCCGCGCGACTGGTCGCCGCGCTGCACGCCGGCGCCGCGCCGTACGAGGCCGATCGCGCGTTCACGACCGACGACGCGCAGGTCGTCGCGCGCGCCGCGCGCGTGGCCGCCTATCGCGACGAAGCATGGCTGCGCCCGCTGATCGGGCCGCTGCTGACCGGCGTATGCGTCGCGCCGACGACCGCGAAAACAGTGCCGTCGCAGTCGCTCGCGATTGCGCTCGGCCATGCGGTCGAGACGATCCCGACGCCGGAGAGCGTGCGCGCGCTGCGCGACGCGCTCGCCACGGTGCGTCACGCGGGCGTGCAGAAAAAGCTCGCGCGCAACCTGAAACCCGCCGAACGTGCGCTCGGCGAGCGGCCGCGTACCGCGCTGCGCATGACGCTCGACGCGAAACCGGACAAGAAGCAGCTCGCGATGCTTGCCACCTGCATGGAAGCCGGCTTCTGGCAGCCGATGTCGCTGGGTCATGCCGAATGGCGCGAGCGTCTCGTCGATACGCCGGCCGGCGCCGCGTTCTCCGCGCGGATGATCTGGCAAGCGTGCGGCCGCGATGGCTCGACGCAATCGTTCATCCCCGACATCGCGAAAGGCAAGGTCGTGCCGCGCGACGCGGCCGGGCACGCATGCGAGATCGCCGACGACTGCACGATCCGGCTATGGCATCCGCTGCTGGCCGACGCGCACGAGCGGCTCGCGTGGCAGCGCGCGATCGTCGACCGCACGCTCCGGCAGCCGGTGCGGCAGGCGTTCCGCGAGTACTACGTGCCGGCCGACGGCGACGCGTCGGCGAGCGATTCCGCGATGTTCGAAGGTCACGTGCTGTCGAGCCGGCCGCTGCTCGGCGTCGCGCGCCGCGAAGGCTGGTCGATCCGCGCGTACGACGACGGGCTCGCCCGTGAATTCGGGGACGTGCGCGCGACCTTCCTCGTCGATGCGCGGCTCTATCCCGGCACGGAGGGCCACGGCACGTCGCGCCGGCTTTACTTCGAGCGCCGGCACGACCGGCGCTGGGTGCCGGTGCCGATCGGCGAGATCGACGCTGTCGTGTTCTCCGAAGTGGCGCGGGCGGTCGACCTGCTGGTGAGCGTGGCCGCGTTCGCGCTCGACGACCCCGCGACACGCGCGGCCGCCGCTTCGCTCGCGGCGGACCCGGCCCGCCAGCGCGACCTCGAAACCGAACGCCGGCAGCGCCTGAACCGGTTGTCGGCGCTGCCGCTCGGCGTGATGGCGCGGCATCGCAAACACGTGCTGTCGCTCGTGTTCGCCGAACCGGTTGCGCAAGGGAAGATCACGATCGACGATCGCCACGTGCACGTCGGCGCGTGGTCGGTGCATTGCGCGACCGGCCGCGTGACGCGCGACGGCGAGCCTGTCGACGCCCCGCTCGAGCCGCCGCCGTCGCCGCTGCGCGCGGTGCCGTGGCTACCCTACGACGAGTCGCTGCTGCAGCGGATCGTCGACGTCGTCGCGCATCTGCTCGAGTAGGCCTTGCGAACGTGCGTGCCCGCCGTCAGATCGACCCGAACAGCGCGCGCGGCCGGTCCTTCAGCGTGCCCGCCAGGATCCGCAGCCCGTTGACGAGTTCGTCGCGCGTGGCCGGACACGCGAGGTTGATGCGCACGCCGTGCTCGATTTCCGCGCGGTCGACCGCGAACGTCGACGACGGCATCACGATCACGCCGCGCGCCTTCGCATTCGCGGCGAAGTCGTCGGCACGCCACGGCGGCGGCAGCCGCAGCCACACGAACATGCACGCCGGATCGGCCTTCAACTGCCCGGCCGGCAGCAGTTCGCGGGCGAGATCGACACGTGCGCGGATCTCCGCGAGTTGCGCGGCCATGATCCGCTCGGCGGTGCCGTCCTCGATCCACACCGTGGCGATCAGCATCGACGTCGGCGCGGGCATCCATGCGGTCGTGCGCACGGCTTCCGCGCACAGCGCGACGCTGTCGCGCGGGCAGCTCAGGTAGCCGAGGCGCAGCCCCGGCGCGAGGATCTTCGACGTCGCGCCGAGATGGAACGTCAGCTCGGGACATAGCCCCGCGATCGCCGGCAGCCGGTCGCGCACGAGCGGGCCGTACACGTCGTCCTCGATGATCGTCACGTGATGGCGGCGCGCGATGTCGACGAGCGCCATCCGGCGCGCGAGGCTCATCGTCGTCACGGTCGGGTTCTGCAGGTTCGGCACGACGAAGATCGCCTTGACCGGCATGCGCTGGCAGATCCGCTCGATCTCGTCGGGCAGCAGGCCGTCGTCGTCGGCCGGCGCGCTGACGATCTCGAACTGGAATACCGGCGCGAGCGCTTTGAGGCCGTAGTACGTGAGGCGATCGGCGACGATCACGCCGTCGGTGCCGATCAGGCTGTTCAGCACCGCATACAGCCCGTGCTGCGCGCCGCTCGTGACGACCACCTGGTCGCGCGACGGCGTGAAGCCGGGCGCGGCAAGCCACTGCGCACCGGCCGCCCGCGCCCAGTCCGGGCCCTGCGGCGGCTGGTATTCCTGCAGCGCGGCGAACCGCGGGTCGCTCGGCAGCGTGCCGAACGTCTGCGCGAGGCTTGCGAGAAACTCGCCGGTCGCCGGGCGGTTCACGGTCAGGTCGATCACGCCGTTGCCGGCCGCGAGCGCCGCGCGGGCCGGCGCGATGCTCGGCATCGCGCCGCCGGTGACGAGCGAGCCGCGCCGCTTGCTGCCGATCACGAGGCCGCGCAGCTGCAGTTCCTTGTACGCACGCGACACGGTCGACACGTTGATGCCGAGCTCCGTCGCGAGCTGGCGCTGCGGCGGCAGGCGACTGCCCGGCGGATACGTGCCGCTGCGGATTTCCTCCTCGATCGAGCTCGATACCTCGACATAAGTCGGCCGTTTCGCCTGCGCCGGCAGGCCGCCGTCACGCTCGCCGGAAAGTTTGTCTGATGCCATTTGTCGCCCGTGACCACACAAAAAGCGTTTGTCTGCCGTTTTGACTTGCCCAGCGATTGTATATGACATCCCCGCCCCGTCAAACGCTTAAGGAAAAGTCTGCGGAATCAGCGGGTTGAAATCGGGTAAACACCAACACCACACAATCTCTTTTTGATTGCACACAAAAAATTACTGTGTGATTCTTGATCGCAACTTTGTGTGAACCTTGTGGACCGGAGGGGAAGCGTCATGGCGAACGTCGCCATCGTGGGTGCGGGCTTCATCGGGCTCGGCGCGGCGGCATGGCTGCAGCGCGACGGGCATCGCGTGACGCTGTTCGATCCGGCCGGCGTCGGCGAGGGTGCATCGTTCGGCAATGCCGCGACGTTCGCGCCGTACGGCTGCGTGCCGGTGAACGGGCCGTCCGTGTTCCGCGAGCTGCCGCACTTCCTGTTCGCCGCCGACAGCCCGCTGCGTATCCGCTGGCCGTACCTGCTGCACGGCGCACCGTGGCTCGCGCGGTTCCTGCTCGCATCGACGCCCGCGCGCCACGCACGCAGCGCGAGCGCGCTGGCCGCCCTGTTGTCGCGCGCCGCCGACGGTTATGCGCCGCTGCTCGCCTCGCCGCGGCTCGCGGCGTTCGTGCGGCCGCGCGAATGCCTGTACCTGTATGCGCGGCAGGCGTCGTTCGATGCCGCGCAACCGTCGCTCGCGTTGCGACGCCGGCTCGGCGTGCCGTTCGAGACGCTCGACGCGGGCGCGATCCGCGCGCTCGAACCCGCGCTCGCGCCGATCTTCGCGCGCGGCGTGCTGTTCGTCGGCAGCTGGCATTTCTCCGATCCGCACGGCTTTCTCGGCGCGTTGTTCGCGCACCTTTCCGCCGGCGGCGCGACGCTCGATCGCGCGCGCGTCGAGCGCATCACGCCTGCCGGCGATACCGTGAACGTGCAGGCGGGCGGGACGGTCCGCGCGTTCGATCACGTCGTCGTCGCCGCGGGCGCCCGCTCGCGCGAATTCGCGGCCGCGTGCGGCGACGCGGTGCCGCTCGACACCGAGCGCGGTTATCACGTGCAGTTCGGCGCGCCCGGAGAGCGCGTCACGCGGCCGGTCGGCTGGGCCGAACGCGGCTTCTACATGACGCCGCTCGACGAAGGGCTGCGCGCGGCCGGCACCGTCGAGCTCGGCGGCTTCGACGCGCCGATGAACCCGTCGCTCGTCGCGCTGCTCACGCGGTCCGCGCGCGAAGCCGTGCCGTCGCTCGGCGCGCCGACGCGCAACTGGCTCGGCTTCCGGCCGACGCTGCCCGACGGCGTGCCCGTCATCGGCCACGCACGCGGCAGTGCGCGCGTGATCCATGCATTCGGTCATCAGCATCTCGGCGTGACGCTCGCCGGCATCACCGGACAGCTCGTCGCCGACCTCGTCGCCCGGCGCGCCCCGCCGCTGGACCTCGCGCCGTACCGGGCCGCGCGATTCTGACGCGCGCCACGCCCCCTTCCACCCACGCAAGGAGAAGCATCATGAATCGTCGTCACTGGCTGGTATGGCTGGCCGTCTGCTCGATCGGCACGGTCGCGGGGTCGGCGCTCGCAGCCGACCCGGAAACCGTCAAGATCGGCTTCGCCGGCCCGCTGACGGGGCCGGTCGCGCGCGTCGGCAAGGATCTGCAATACGGGGCGCAGCTCGCCCTCGACGAGGAGAACGCGAAGCATCCGACCGTCGGCGGCAAGCCGGTGCGCTTCGTGCTCGACGTGCAGGACGACCAGGCCGATCCGCGCATCGCGATCCAGGTCGCACAGAAGCTCGTCGACGACGGCGTGGTCGGCGTGATCGGCCACTACAATTCCGGCTGCAGCATTCCCGCGTCGGCCGTCTACAAGCAGGCGAACGTCGCGATGATCACTCCCGGCTCGACCAATCCGCAGCTGACGATGCAGGGCTTCAAGAACGTGTTCCGCACGATGGGGCACGACGGCGTCGGCGGCGTGGTGGCCGGCCGCTTCGCGGTCGAGCAGTTGAAGGCGAAGCGGATCGGCATCATCGACGATCGCACCGCGTTCGGCCAGGGCCTCGCCGACGCATTCGAGAAAGGCGTGAAGGACGCGCACGGCAGCATCGTCGGCCGCGAATACACGAACGACAAGGCCGTCGATTTCCGCGGCATCCTGACGACGATGAAGAGCAACAACGTCGACCTGCTGTTCTTCGGCGGGCTCGACGAACAGGGGGCAATGCTCGTCAAGCAGATGCGCTCGCTCGGCATCCGTGCGCAGCTGTTCGGCGCCGGCGCATTGAAAAGCAACGCATTCCTGAAGATCGCCGGCAACGCGGGCGAAGGCACGCAGGATCTGGAGCCCGGCCCCGCGCTCGACAAGCTGCCGTCGGCCGTCGCGTTCGCGCAGCGCTACAAGGCGCGCTTCAACCAGGACGTCGAGCTGTATGCGCCGTTCGCCTACGATGCGGCGCTCGCGATGATCGCGGCGGTCCGCAAGGCCGATTCGCTCGATCGCGGCAGGATCGTCGCGAGCCTGCCGGGTGTGGCGGTGACCGGCGTGACCGGCAAGATCTCGTTCGACGAGCGCGGCGACCTGATCAAGCCGCCATACACGCTGTTCCGCGTCGAACAGGGGCAGTGGCACAGCATTCGCACGGTCGGCGGCACGTCGAACTGATCGACGCCGGGCAGCCGGCGGCGGGCGGCGTCACCGCGCCGCCTGCTGCCGCTGCACCTCCTGCGCTTTCATCTGCAGATACGCGCTCCGCTCGACTTCGTGCAGTTGCTGCGGATACTGCTCGGTGGCATCGAACCAGCGCGCGAGGCGCTGGTCGAGCGGCTTGTCGAGCGTCGCGAGATACGTGTCGATCGCGAGGTAATAGCGCATCGTGTTGCGCTCCAGCAGCCCGCGCACGCCGCCGACGTATTGCGGCTGCGCGGCCGATGCACCGACGTTCGTGAACCCGACCTTGTCGCTGCCGACCGTCGCGAGGTAGGTCTTCATCGCCATCCGGCCGACCGTGCCGAAACCATACGAATACGTGAGGTGAAGGAACGTGCGCGACGCGCCGATCGGCACGGCCTCCAGCGCGATCCGGTAATCCTTCGTGCCCATCGGGCCGCTGTCGGCGGCCAGATCGACCTGGAAGTAGTCGGGCGTCGCAGCCGCCACGCGATAGCGGAACTGCACGCGATAGGTGTCCGACAGCTTCTGCTGGATCTTGCGGCCGAGGTTCACGTCGAGCACCGGCCCGTTGCCGCCGCTCGACGCATGACAGTATTTCGTGTTCAGGTGCAGGATCAGCACCGCGCACCAGTTCGCGGGGCCCTGCGCGGGATCGTCGAGCTGGCCGCTCACGACCGCGAACGGATAGTCGACCACCGCGTAGATGTCGCCCTTCAGCGACGACGACGCCTCCGCCGACTCGAGGTACAACGGCCGGTGAAACGCGTTGTCCTTCAGTTGCGCGCCGAGGCTGCGATAACGATCGAGCAACGCGGCCGCGCCGTTCGCGCCATCGGCGCCGAACGACAGCGCGCTCCAGCCGACGCACAGCGCCGCGACGCACGCGTGCCAGACGCGGCGGGCACGCCACGTGCCGCGCGAATGTCCGGATGTCTCCATTCTTGTACTCCCTGCCGCGCGATGGGCGCGCGCCTGTGTCACAGAATACGCCTGCATGCCGCGCGCTGCCGCTATCGGTTCCGCTTCACCGGCATCGGCAACTGCGCGGCGGTGATCCGGATCAGCGCGGCCAGCCACTCGCGGTCGTCCCAGCGATCGCCGGGGATGACGAGGTGCGGCTTCGCGGCCGGATACGGCGGCGCCTCTTCGCAGGCGCCGAGATACGCGCGTCCTTCCGGTGTCGGCTTGACGAACAGCCGGTCGTCGCAGACGAGCGCGACCATCCTGCCGTCGCAATAGATGCCGTATTCCCCGAACATCTTGCGCGCCGATACCGTACCGGCCGCCGCGCTCTGCTCGACGATGAAATCGACCGTGCCCTGGCTCGATGCCATGCGCTGCTCCTTGCAAAAAAAATTATGACCGCAGCGTACACCGACCGTTCCGTTGCCTCGGCGGATACGCCGTGGCGCGTCATCCATTCGTCGACGGAAAGCGTGTTCGGTCATGGACCGACGTTCCCGGTCGGCCGTCTCCTGACACACCTGACAGTTACATCGCGGCGCGATGAATCGTCCAATGGCGCTTCACGAAAATCCGGCCTCGATCGTATGTCGGGCGCGACGCGCCGGCGATCAGGCCGCACAATGAAGCATCACGAATCACGACGAGGATGTCGATGAGCGTACCCGCCAACCTTCCCGCATGGCTCGGGCAAGCCTACGAACGATGCCGGTCTCTCGTCCCCGGCGCGATGCGGCGCGAGACGGTTCCGGTCGACGACGCCGCATGGCGCGTCACGGCTGAAGACGTCATCGCCCCCGACGACGTTCCGTCCGTTCCGCTCGCCGCCTGCGACGGCTACGCGCTGCGCGCGGCCGATACCGCAGCGGCCTCCCGCCGCGAACCCGTCGAGCTCGATTGCGAACTCCGGCTGGCCCCGCTGGCGTCGCGAACGGCCAGCCCGGCCGCCCGCGCACTCGACGCACGGCAAGCGGCCGGCATTCCGGCCTACGTCGCGATGCCGGCGCACGCCGACGCGGTTGCGCCGAAAGCCGAGCATCGATGGATCGACGGGAACGCGGGCGCACGCCTGCGCTTCCATGCGCCGCTCGCGGCCGGACAGCACGTGATCGCCGTCGGCAGCGAATTCCGGAAAGGACAGGTGCTGCTCGCGAAAGGGATGCGGATCACGCCCGCACGGCTGGCGGGGCTGATAGCCGCGGGCGTGCGCGACGTCGTCGTCACGAAGCGGCCGCGGATCGGCGTCGTGATCGCGGGGTACGACGTGGTGCCGCCGGGCCATGCACGCGAGCCCTGGCAGCGATTCGACTCGCTGGGTCCGTATCTCCGCGCGGTACTGCGGCAATGGGGATACGCGGTGCCGGCCGCGGAAACCCTGCCGTTGCCCTCGTCGTTTCCGTGCTCGCCCGATACGGAACGCGACGAAAGCGCGTTCAAGCAACAGCTGGGCGCGCTTTCCGGGCGCTATGACCTGATTGTCGGCGCCGGATTGCCGGCGGGCGCGCCGTTCGAGATGCGCGGCCTGAATGCGCAGACGGTCTACGCGAACGATCGCGAGACGATCCGGATCAGGCAGACACCCGGCGAGCGGTTCAATGTCGGGCGAAGCGACGACCGTTCGCCGCCGACGAAGTGGACCGTGCAATCCACCCGGCCGGACGGCGTCGTCTACCGAACGGAAACATGCGTCGGTTACGACCAGGCCGTGCTGGTCAATCTGCCCGGCCATGCGAGCGGCGTCGCCGTGCTGATGCACACGATCGTTCCGCACGTGCTCGACCTGCTGGAACATGTTGCGGCGCCGGGCCCTTGCTGGGAAACCGCGCCGACCGCGCACGACATCGAACCCGATGCCGAATGCAACGGGATGCGATGGGGCTGCCTGTCCGCCACCGAACGCGGCGAATCGCGAGTCCGCCTGCTGCCGTTCCAGGGCGACGGGCCGATTCGCGGTGTCGCCGAGGCCGATGCGCTCGTCGCGATCCCGGCGGGCGTCGAGGTACTGCCGGCCGGGACGCCCGTTCTGTTTCTGCGGCTGGATGGCACGGGCGCGCGCGCCTCGCACGCCGGCGTGACGCCGGACGAAACCGCGAACGTTCCGGCGCAACCGCGGCAGACCTCACCTTCTCCCGACGTACCGGTTGCCGGCCCCGCGACGCCTGATGTTCGCGAAGCGTGGCAACGCATCGAACGCGCGATCGCCGCTCATCCCGCCAGCTTGCCGGGCGGCCTGAACGGGCCGGCCGACGATCATGTGCTGGCCGAATTGCCTGCCGCACTGGGCGCGACGCTGCCCGATGACGTGATCGACAGCCTCCGGCTGCACGACGGGCAAGCCGATCCGGACGCCGTCTTCACCGAAAGCGATGCGCTGCTCGGCGCGCAGGAGATCGTCGCGCAATGGACGATCTGGCGGACACTCGTTTCCGGCGGCGATTTCGCCGGCATGACGTCGGAACCCGATGCCGGCGTCCGCGACGACTGGTACAACCTCAAGTGGATTCCGTTCACGCACGACGGCAGCGGCAATCATCTCTGCATCGACCTCGATCCCGCGCAAGGCGGCGTGAGCGGCCAGGTGATCCGCGTGTGGCACGACGACGAACTGCGTGAGCGCGTCGCATCGAGTTACGCGGAATGGCTCGCACGCGTGGCGGCGGAACGCGACGGCCCGGCCGCCGACTGACCGGCTCGCGCAAACGGGTGCAAACGGGCGCGAGCGCCGCCGCGCCATCCGCTTACTTGTCGGCCGCAAACGCGCTCGACATCTGCCGCGCGCGTTTCACGTCGTCGCCGTGCAGATAAATCGATGTCGTCGAGATCGACGCATGCCGCAGGTTGTCGCGCACGGTCGTCAGCTCGGCCCCGCGCGCAAGCGCGTGCGTCGCATGCGTATGCCGCATCCAGTGCGGGCTCGCCTGCCGCAGCTTCTGCGCGAGCGCCGGGTAATCGGCTTCGACGGCATCCGCCGTCTGCGCAAAGAAGCGCTGCATCACCTTCCACAGCCGCACGCTCGTGATCGCGGCCGCCTCGTCTTCCGCGAGACTCGCGATCAGCGGCGTATCGGGCCGCCAGCGCACCGGTGTGACCGGCAGCCGGCGCGCGACCAGATAGCGGTCGAGCGCCGTGCGCGCGAGCGGCGGCAGCGCGACGCGGGCGGCCTTGCTCCCCTTGCCGATCACCTTCAGCCACGCGTCGCCGTGCGCATCCGTCTCGATACCGCCGAGCGTCGCGCCGACCAGCTCGCTCGCGCGCAGCCCGGTCGCATAGCCGAAATCGAGAATGAAGCGCAGCCGTTGCGCGGCGGCCGGCGTCCAGCCCGACTGCGGCGCGCCGTCAGCCGCGCGCGTCCGGAACTCGAGGCCGTCGGCGATCGTGCGGACCAGCAGCCACTCGCCTTCGGTGAACGCATGCGACGTGTCGAGTGCGTTCGCGCCGCGCGTATCGCGCACCTTCACGCCCGCGAACGGGTTCGCGAGCAGGTAGCGCTGCTCGATCAGCCAGCGGAACAGCGCCCCGAGCACCGACAGCGTGTACGCCGCCGACCGCGCGGACAGCGCGCCCGAGAACGGCCGCCAGTCGGGCGCGCCGCGCGGCCGCACGGGCCCGACCCAGCGTTCGTGCGGTGTCGGGCGCCGGATGAACGCGCGATAGGCGACCGCATCCTCGGTCGTCAGCGACGACAGCGCGCGCCCGCGCTCGACGATGGCCCAGAGGATCAGCCGCTCGGCTTCCTTGCGGTATGCACGCCGCGTCGCGGCCGATTCGTGCAGCGACAGCCACGCGTGCACGGCCGCGTAATCGTTGTCCGCGTCGAGCGTGCTGGTCGCGCGCGGCGCGCGGAACGTGCCGGCCGAGCCGTCGACCTCGTGCGGCAGCTTCAACTGCTCCCACGGCACGATGCTGCCGCGCGGCGTCGCGGCGATCAGCGCGCGCGCCCGCTCCGTCAGGTCGGGATGCTCGGCGAAAAATGCCTCGATGCGCCGCGCGCCGGCCACGCCGAGGCCCGCGATCGCGGTCCACCACTGGCGCCGGCGCGGAATGCGTACCGTCAGGTCGGCCAGCGTCGCGATGCCGTGCGCCCGCAGCGCGACGACCGCGCGCGCGGGCAGCCAAAGGCCGACGTCGTCGCTGATCTGCGGCAACGGCGCGCGCGCGTGACGCAGCAGGCCGATTGCTTCGGTCGCGGCCTTCGCCTCCCGCACACGCTCACCGTCGGGATGGCCGAGCCGTTCCGCGAGATCGGGGCGGCCGGCCTGCCGCGCGACGCGCACGAGGCGGCGGCGAATGGCGCCGATCACGCCGCGCGCCGACCGTCCTGCGCCGAGGCGATCGGGCAGGTAGCGTTCGACGGCCTGGCGCACGGTCATGCCCGCGTACCACGCGCGCAGCGCGGCCAGTTCGTCGGCGTCGGGAAAGCCCGCGGGCGCAGGCGCGGCATCGGGGGAAGGCGGTGAAATGAGGCGCGGTTTCATGGGCGCCAGTTTGACAGAAGCGTGCGCGGCCGGGTACACGCGGCCGCGCGTCCCGGCGTCACTCCTCGCCTTTCGGCCCGGGATTGAGCATCACGACGAAACCGGCCACGCCGACGATCAACGCGATCGCGCCGCCGCGCAGCGCCGTCGGGGTATCGAACAGCAACCCCGTCACGACGGCCATCATCCCGGCGAGCGACACGAACACGGCGATCGCCGCGACGACGATGCGGTACTGGCGACGTATCATCGCGTGTCGTCCGCGTTACGCTGCCGCGGCAGCCGCCGGCTCGTCGGCATCGTCGCCGCGAATCAGCAGCACCGGACACTTCGCGCCGCGCACGAAGTGCTCGGCGACGCTACCGAGCAGCACGCGGCGGATACCGCGCCGCCCGTGCGTGCCGACCACCGCGAGATCGATGCCGCGTTCCTTCACGTAGCGCTGCAGGCGTTCCGCGATATCCTCGCCGATGCTTTCGGTCTCGACGAGTTCGGCCTCGCCCTTCGCGCCGGCCAGCGCGATGACCTGTTCGGCTTCGCGCAGCACCTTGCGCCCGTCGTCGCGGATTTCCTCGATGAGCGCGTGCGGATCGAAACGTCCCGCATACGTGAACAATACCGACTTGTCGACCACGTACACGGCGCTGACGTGCGCGCCGGCCGCAAGCGCCACCTTCACGGCCTCGGCCAGCGCCCGTTTCGACGAAGCGCTGCCGTCGACGGCCACCATGATCTTTTCGTACATACGAACCTCGCTGGGGTGAACGCCGCGCGCCCCCTCGCACGCGGCCATGTCACCATCATCGGCCGACGCGGGGGCCGGATATTGACGATCGTCAACCCCGGCCGGAACCGTGCATGCGGCAAACCGACGCGACGCAGAACCGGCCCCTTGCGTCGTCGGCAGCGCGGCGAACCGGGCGGACGACCGGCCCGCCGAGGGGCTTTCGAGCGGCCATCGCGCCGAAGGCGCTATCATCGGATGTGCGACTTTCGTCCGGCCCTTTTTTGCCGGCCCCACTTTCAACTCGCTCAACCGACATGACAACGACTACCGAACGCGTGGACGGCGCCGCCCAGCATCTCGTCGCCGCCCGCCATGCCGGCTCGCCCGGCCCGCTGCTGCCCGATGCGCTGCGCCCCGAGGACGTCGACACCGCGCTCGCGATCCAGCAGCGCGTGGCCGACCTGCTCGGCGAACCCGTCGGCGGATGGAAATGCGCGCTGCCGCCGCCCGACCGCGTGATCCTCGCGCCGATCTTCGCGTCGACGATCCGCGAAGCCGATGCGCCGTACCGCGTCGTCGGCGGTCCGATCGTGCGGATCGAACCGGAAATCGCATTCGTGCTCGACCGCGACCTGCCCCCGCGCGCGCGGCCCTATGAAGAAAGCGACGTGCGCGCGGCGATCCGCGAAGTGCGCATCGTGCTCGAGGTGCTCGGCTGCCGCTACGCGGAGCCCGCGCGCGCGTCGAAGTTCGAGTTGCTGGCCGACGGGCAATTCAACCAGGGGCTGTGCGTCGGCCCGGTCGTGCCCGACGGGCTGAACGTGCCGCTCGAGACGCTGGCGCTGTCGTTCGAAGGCGCGCTGAACCGCACGATCGACGGCCGCCATCCGGACGGCGATCCGCTCAAGCCGCTGGTGTGGCTCGTCAATTTCCTCGCGGCGCGCGGCGAGGTGGTGCGCGCCGGGCAGATCGTGACGACCGGTTCGTATGCGGGTGCGATCGACGTGCCGCTCGGCGATGCGCTGACGGTTCGCTTCGGCGAGCTCGGCAGCCTGTCGGTGACGTTGACGGCGTGATCGATCCGGCGCGTGGCGGCAGGCGCACGGCGCCGTGCACCTGCCGCCCGCCGTGATACCGTTGCACAACGTCGCGCGTTCCGGCCCGAAGGCCGCCCCCGCGAACCGCCTTTACGCCCGAACCCGCCATGTCGCTGACACCGCTGCCCGCCCTGCTCGACGAAACCCTGCGCATCGTCGCTCGTCGCTACCGGCTGCCGCCGCTCGACAGCGCAGCGTCGTTGACCGACGCCACGCCTCCGGCCACCGCCCTCGCGATCGTGATCGAGGAGGCGCGCCGGATGCGGGCGGACGGCGAGGCGCCCGGCACGGCATTGCGGCAGCGCTTCATCGATGCACTCGCGCGGATGATCCGCGACGCGATGGACCCTCGATCCGGCGATCCGTCGTTTCAGGCATCGGTACTGCGGCACGATGCGCCGAACGTGCGCGAATATGCGTCGCTGTCCGCGCACGCCGAGCAGGACCGGCGCGCGCTGTACTCGGCCGTCAATGCGATCGCGCACCCGGCCAAACTCGAGCGCAGCGCCCAGACGTGGCAACGCGACGCGCTCGCGCGACTGCATGCGGCCGCCACCACCGCGTCGTGGGCCGACCTTCATGCGACGCTGCGGCAACTGCTCGCGCTGCCCGCGATGGCGACCGACACCGCTTTCGAGCAGGACATCGTCAAGCTGAAGGACAGCCCCGCGCTCGAACGCCTGTTGCATCTCGACAGGCTGGCTTCCGACGACGACGTCCGCCGCTACCGCGCGCTGTGGGTCCGCCAGGGGCCGCTCGAAGGCAGCACGATCGCGGTCGCGCAGGGCGTTGCCTCCCAGCAGCGCGGCGCGGCCGTCGAGGCGCTCGCGGCACAGGCGCTCGACGCATTGGCCGGCAGGCTCGAAGCGGTGGACGGGCAGCGGTCCTACCGGGTGGTCACGTCGATGCGCGTGCCGTCATCGATCCCCGGCCGCCACGACCGTGCCAAGACCGAGTGGGACGCGATCCTGCTCGAACGCGCACGAAGCGACGACGCGGCATCCGCATGGAACGTCCGCTTCCTCGTCGAAGCAAAAGCGTCCGCCGATGCCGCGACGACCGATCTGCCGCGGCTGCTGCGCGGCCTGAACCTGCTGGCGCAGGCCGATCCGGACACGGTCTACGCGTTCGAGACGCACCAGGGCACGGTGCGCGTGCATGGCGCGTCGCTGCGCGCGCTGACCACCGACGCCGCCGCGCTGCAACGGGAAGTGCTCTATTGCTGCGACGCCGCCGCGGACGCGACACCGCGCCTGCTGGGCGCCGGGAGCCGGATGCAGTTGCTGTCGGCGCAGGCGAGCCTCGAATACGCGAGCGCGCTCGCGCAGCAGCGCCCGGATGCCGATCCGGACGGCCTCGGCGTCATCTGGCACGCGCTGCTGACCGTGCCGCAATGGCACGCCGTGCTGCATCAGTATCCGTCGTTGCGGCAGGTGCGCGAACTGATGGTGGCGATCGACGACCTGCGGGCCGCGATCGGCGACGCCGACGACGGGGAGGTCGCCAGCAGCGTGTGCGCATGACCGACGAGCGGCCCGGTCCGCTCAGTGGGTGAGCACGCCGAACGGCAACGTCCACCCCGCCAGCCGGCCGCCGTCGGCCCATCGCGCGTCGGTTGCGCCGCAAGGCAGCAGCACCGGCGCGGCCGCGTACTCGAGCGTTTCCTTCGGCGTATGGCCGAACTCCGCCTTGAACAGCCGGTGGAAATACTTCTCGTCGGGGAAGCCGTGCGCCCAGGCGATCTCGGCAATGCGCCGGTGCCGGCGCTGCGGATCGCCCAGCACGTGGTAGGCATGACGCAGCCGCCTGCGCGTGATCCGCCGCATCACGCCGCCCTCCTCCTTGAACAACTGATAGAGCCGCGCCCGCGACACGCCGATGTCGCGGCAGATCCGCTCGGGCGTGAGGTCCGGCTCCAGCAGGTGCACGTCGATGTAGCGGCGCACCCGGTCGACCAGCGCATGGTCGATCGGGCCGCGCGCATCGCTCAACGCCTGCGCGGTGGGCGCCACGGCCGCGGCCAGCAGCAGCAACATCGACTGGACGACGCTCGGCACTTCGTGCGTGCGCAGGTTCGGCAGGTTCCGGAACAGCGACAGCATCTGGTCCGCGACCAGGCGGCCCACGCCGCTCGTCAGCGTCTGGCCGTGCGCTTGCGCCGCATGGCCCGGCAACAGGTATCGGGGCACGACGAGGCTGATCACGTCGCCGGCGTCGACCCGGCAGTCGTTGATCTGCGCGACATCGTAGACGAACAGGTCGCCGGCGCGCTTGACCAGCTCGGGGCCGCCCGTATGACTCGCGAGCCGCCCGCCGAGCAGCAGCGTGAAGCGGATCGAATCCTGCCCGTCGAGGCGGATGCGCCGCGGCGTCCTGCGAACCGTATAGGTCGGCGCGCGCGAGCGCCATTGCCGGCCCGACAGGATCAGCGGGCCGATTGCCGCGCCGCTCGCCTCCGCGTCGAACGGGCCAAGCCCGCCGTCGTCATCGAGCCGGTAATCGCACAGCATGTCCTTGACCCAGACGTGGAACCGGTCCGGCTCGGGATAGTCGATCGTGCGAAACTTGAAAACAGGGACGAATGCCGCTTGATCCATGACAGTTTTTTATCGAACCGGTGGAAAAGGAGGAATCGGTTCGTCGATTATCGGACCAAATTGCGCCGGCGCAAGGCCGACGCGGCCATTCGTCCATTCAAGCGGTCGGCCGGCGCCCGCTGACGGGCGCCGTCGTCACCGCGGCCATCAGCGTTGCGGATGGCATTCCCAGTTGTTGTACGTCGGCCGATCGAGCGGCGTGAGCCCCGGAATCATGAACACCGTGCAGCCGAAACGCCGCCCCTTGCCGGTCGTCGCGTCGTAACTCACCTTCTGGCCGCCCAGCCCGTCCTTTTTCGCGTACTGCACGTTGGCGATGGTGATCTCGTCCGACGACGCGAGCCCGAGCGTCTTCGCGGTCGACGTCTGGACGTCGACCATGTTCATCTGCGTCGTGCCGCATGCGGACAGCACAAGGGCGGCGACCGTGACGCCCAAGGCGGTCCGGACGGTGAAATGCAAGGTTCTTTTCATGTTTTCTCCTTCAAATTCGTGGCGCGAACCCGTTACGAGCCCGGTGTGTAAAAACTTGCCTGTACCTGGCTGCCGACGCTCGGGACATACGACAGCCACGCCAGCGCCATCGCCCCCGTCGCGTTGACGGCCAGCGCCGGCCACGATGCGCTCTGTGCCGCCACCGTCGACGCGCTCCACGCGCCCTTCCGGTAGCTGGCCGCGATGACGGCCGATGCCCCCGGCAAGCCGGTGTCCTGCCAGGCGGCCGTCACGTTGCCGGCCGCATCGATCACGAGCGGCGGGTACTGGCCTGCCGCGCCGTTCAGGTGTTCCGTCAGCCGCTGCAGCGGCCCCCAGTTCCCGCTCGCATCGGACACGCTCACCTGCAGCGCCGCGCCGCCTTCCGCCCACATCGCGGCGGCCACGCCGTTGTCGTTGACGGTCAGCATCGGCGTCGCGATGAACCCCGTCGGCTCGACGATCGCCGGCGAAACGGGCTGCGCGGGCTGCCACCCGGTTCCGGACACATAGCGTTGCGACATCGTGGCGGTGTAGATCTTCCCGTTCGTCACGTCGATCTGCCCCCAGAGCAGCGTGATGTTGCCCTTCGCGTCCATGCCGGCCACCGGCGAGATGATCGTCGTGAACAGGCTCGTGTTCGACACGGCCTGGTTCACGTTGGTCCAGCCGTTGGTCGCGTCGTACGTGGCCGTCCACAGCGCCGAGTGCGTATGGTTGGTCTGCCGCCACGCGAGCACGGCACGGCCGGACGCCAGCACCGAGATCATCGGCCGCACGTTGTCGGTGTCGCCGGTCACCGCACCCGGCCCGGTCTGCACCGGCATCTGGATCACCGCCGCCGGCGACCACTGGCCGGCCGGGGTGTAGCGCGACCACGCGATACGCGTATCGAGCAGGCTGATCGACTGCGTCCACGCGACGAGCGCGTTGCCCTGGCTGTCGATCCCGGCCGAATAGGTCGAACCCGCCACGTCCGGCACCAGTTCGAATGCCGCGCCCCATCCGCCGGCCGGGCTGTACGGGCGCGCGCACAGCGCGTACGTGTTGGGGCCCGGTTTCCATTCGGTCCAGAATGCGACGGCCTGCCCGCTCGCGTTGCCGACCAGCTGCGGCGGGCTCGAACTCGTCGTGTTCATCGAATGCGAGCCGTCGCCCGTGTCGAGCCGCGTCGCGCTGCCCCAGCCCGAGCCCGCGACATAGCGCGCGCCCCACATCTCGTTGCCGTTCGCGCCGGCGGGCCCATTGGTCATCCAGGTCGCAAGCGCGTTGCCGCTCGCGTCGATCGTCACGCTGGGCTCGCCCTCCGGCCCCTTGCCGTCGACCGCCGCGGCCTGCGACCAGCCGGCCTGCGGTTGCGCGGTCCCGCCGCCCGTCGGGCCGCCGCTTGCACCGCCGCCACTCGAACCGCCGCCGGGCGAGGTCGAACCGGAAGGCGAACCGGGCGTGTTCGGTGTCGACAGCGACGCGCCGCCGTTCGGCGCGACGTCGTCGCCGCCGCATGCAGTCAGCGCGAGCGCGGCTGCCATGACCATCCATGTAATGGGTTTCATCGGAATCCTCTTGTTTTCATTTGCCGGCGCACGCGCGTCTGCGATGCGGAGAAACACGCATCGCACCGCCCGAAAGATTGATAAGCAATACTATTGAAAAGGCATGGAAACCGGCATGCGTTCGCGCCCCTGTCATGATCGAAGCCGTCGTTAGGATCGATGCGAGCGCCGCTTTCGGCAGACGGCCCCCCCCGTCGGGCAGCGAGGACGACGACAGGTCGTCTACCGTCGGATGTCCGTCACTGCCGGCTGCATCTTAATTCAGGCAGTCCCGATTCAAGGTGGCGTTGCGTCCACACTGGGTGGACTTCCGTTCCACCCGGCGGCGATCGACGCGATCGGCCCGCGCGTGCCGGCAACCGTTGCCGGCCGTGAGGTACGATACGCGCCGGGGCGACGCGCCCCGCCTGAGAGACCCGGCCATCGCGGCCCCCTACCCAGCACAAGAAAAATGCCAAGCAACCCATTGCTGCACCGAAACCTGTTCGCCGCGCTGGCGGCCAGCCTGCTCTGGATTCCGGCCGCCCACGCCAGCGGGGACGACGGCTGCTATGCGCCGACCACGCTCCGGCAATCCGGCTACTCGTGCGCCAACCTGCCGATGCTGAGCCCCGCCAACGACACGCGCGTCAACGCGATGCTGATGATGGTCGACAGCGCCAGGGTCGCGCAGGTGTTTCCGGACCCGAAGACCATCCCGGCGAAAGACCGGATCAACCAGATCATCGTGCCGTTCCCGATGGACTTCTCCGGATGGATCTATATCGGCCAGAAGGAACCGGAGAAAACCGGTGGCACGCCGGACGCCGATGCCTCGTCGAACCGGTATGCCGACGGCGAAGGCAGCATCTGCCGCAGCATGAACGCAGGCGCCGATGCGTTCAACGACGCACTGACCGGCGCCGGCGGCCTCCCCGCCGACGAAGCCGTGCGGCTGCGCACGGCACGCGCCGACATCGCGCAGAAGACCTGTGCCGCCGGCGGCGCGAGCGCCGTCTGGACGAAGCCGCCGGTCAAGTCGCCGCTCGGCCAGCAGTTCGCCGCGTACCTCGACGGCACGAACGCGTTCTACCGCGCCGACTTTCTCACCGCGACCCGGTCTTTCGCGCAGGCGTCGCACAGTGCGAACCCGTGGCTGAAGGAAACCGGCCTCTACATGGCCGGGCGGGCGCAGCTGAACGCCGCGCAGGCCAACGTGTTCGACAACGACAGCCCGACGCCGACGCGGGCGCGCGTGACGAAGGTGTCGCTCGACGCCGCGAATACGGTGTTTCGCACCTACCTGAAGGTGTATCCGCAGGGGCGCTACGCGGTGTCCGCGACGGGGCTGTTGCGACGGGTCGCGTGGCTCGGCGGGAACGTGACGCAGCAGGCCGATCTTTACGGCCACGCGCTCGCGCGCTGGTCGCCGGCGACGTCGAACGTGCCGCTGATGCAGCTGGCGAACGAACTCGACAGCAAGCTGCTGTTCGGACCGGATTTCGACGCACGCCAGATCCAGTCGCCGACCGTGCTCGCGACCGTCGACCTGATGCGCATGCGCGTGTCGGACAGCGGCGATTCGAGCAGCAGCAAGCCGATCACGCTGGACGAGTTGCAGGCGCAGAAGCCGCGCTTCGCGAACGCGCCCGTGCTGTACGACTATCTGCTCGCGACCTGGTACGTGCAGATCGGGCACAAGCCGGAAGCCGCGCTCGAACTGCTGCCGCAGACGCCCGCCTCGCCGCTCGACTACTTCGGCCTGAGCCAGCAGGCGCTGCGCGCGTTCGCGCTGGAAGACAGCGGCCAGAGCGACAAGGCACGCCAGCTGTGGCGCGACCTGATCCCGCTCGCGAAATTCCGCTTCCAGCGCGAAGCGCTCGAACTCGCGCTCGCGATCAACCTGGAGCAGGCCGGGCTCGTCAACGACGTGTTCGCCGACGATTCGCTCGTGCAGAACGTTGCGATTCGCGCGGTCCTGCTGAGGCGCGCGGCCAATGCGGACCTGCTGCGCGCACAGGCGCAAAACCCGGCGGCCGGCGCCGCGCTGCGCGACGCCGCGCTGTACACGCTGCTGTACAAGGAGCTCACGCGCTCGCGCTACGCGGAGTTCATCGCCGATACCGCGCTGGTGTCGGGCACGCCGGCCGACCCACTGAAGCCGTTCGTCGCGGCCGGCCCGCGGAAAGACGACGGCTACACGTGCCCGTCCGCGCGCGACATCGCGACGGTACTCCAGCAGAATCCCGCCGACGCGAAAGGGTTGAACTGTCTCGCCGATTTCGTGCGACTCAATCCGCTCGAGGCCAACCTCGAGGGCGATGCGTCGCCGTGGGCGCGTTACGCGCCGCCGTCGAGCACCCCGCGCACGGCGCCGCCGACCCTCGGCAACGCACCGTCGCAGTTCGCCGGCAAGCCGTACGAGCGGATGTCGAGCTATGTGACGGTGATGGCCGATGCACAGGCGAACCCGAACGACCGCGCCTACGCGTTCTACCGCGCGATCAAGTGCTATGCGCCGTCGGGCAGCAACGAATGCGGCGGCAAGGAAGTGCCGAAGAATACGCGCAAGCGCTGGTTCGATACGCTGAAGACCGCCTATCCGGGCAGCCCGTGGGCGCAGAAGCTCCGCTACTACTGGTGAGCGCCGCATGACGCGCATCGCGTGCGTCGCGCTGCTGCTGGCCGCGCGCGTCGCGCTGGCCGGCACCGTCGACGCCGCCCGGTACGACGCGTTCTGGCTGTGGGCGGGCGTGAAGCCGCAGGCGGTCGTGCGCGACGCGCGCACCGTCTACGTGCTGCAAGGGCAGATCGAGGCGGCGCCGCGCGACGAATCGCAAGTCCGCGTGATCGCGCAGGGCGTCGCGCTGCCGCCGGCGCCCCGCGCACGCGTGTGGCTTGTCTATCGTGCGCACACGCTGCGCTGGACGCCGCGCGTGACGCAGATCATGCTCGCGCAGCTCGAGCGCTGGCGCGCGTCGGGCCGCACGATCACCGGCATCCAGATCGACTTCGACGCGCGCACGCGCCATCTGCAGGATTACCTCGAATTCCTGCGGACGCTGCGCGCGAGCCTGCCCGCCGATTGCCGGCTGAGCATCACGGGGCTGCTCGACTGGAGCAGCCGCATCGATACCGACCAGGTCAACCAGCTCAGGGGCATCGTCGACGAAGTGGTCGTGCAGACCTACCAGGGGCGCAGCACGATTCGCGACTATGCGGACTACCTGCCGCGCGTCGCGCGGCTGCAGCTGCCGTTTCGCATCGGCGTGATCCAGGGCGGCGAGTGGGACGCGCCGCCGTACCTCGCGTCGAATCCGTGGTTTCGCGGCTACGTCGTGTTCCTGCGCAACGGCTAGCGGCCGGAACCGGGCCAACCCGCGTGCCGCCGCTCCTCACGCGTGATTGCGAACGCGGCGCCGGTCACGTAGATCGCCGACGTCCTACGCGGCACGCGCGATCGTGCCGGCGAGCCCCGCGAGCGCGATCACGAGCAGCGCGAACGCCGATGCCGCGGTGATCCAGCGCTGCTTCCGGTGAAGCAGCGGATGATTGATCGCGGCCATGTAGCCGGTCAGGATCGTGAAATCGACCGCGATCCACAGCGCGGCCAGGATCGCCAGGCTCACGCGCGAATCCGGCGTGATCGCGACGAACTGCGGAAAGAACGCGACGAAGAACAGCAGGTCCTTCGGATTCGCGATGCCGACGAGAAAGCCGCGCACGACGCCGGGCAAGCCGCGCGGCCGCGGTACCCGTTGGGCTCGCGCCTCATCGTCGCCGCCGCGCATGCGGCCGGTGCGCCATTCGCCGAGCAAGCTGCGGATCGCCAGCACCGCAATGAACACGCAACCGATCACGTGCAGCCCGTCGAGCAGGCGATCGCTGACGAGCACGACGCCGAACACCATCAGCATCGCGCCCGCGATCATCACGAGGCTCGCGGCATTCGCGCCCACCGCGGTCAGCATGCCCTGGCGGAAACCGCGTCGCGCCACGGTGCCCGTCACGAGCATGACGACCGGGCCGGGCGTCGCGATGAGCAGCACGATCGCGGCAAGATAGGCGAACAGTAGCGGGTAATGGAGTGACATGACAAAAAGTTGTTCTACCGTTTGACGTGCGAGCCGGTCACGGTGGCATCATGGAAGCCGGGCATGCCGAATTTCGCCTTTCCTGGAGTATCACGCGTCCGGGACACTGACGAAAAACGGAAAATCCTGCCACATGACATGAGTTTTATTCATATTCGAAACCCATGAAGGCCAAACCGCTTCCCCCTGTCTACGCACTGCGCGCATTCGAAAGCGCCGCGCGCACCGGCTCGTTTACGCTGGCCGCCGAGGAACTGAGCCTGACGCAGAGCGCGGTCAGCAAGCACGTGAAGACGCTCGAGGCCTACTTCGGCCGGAAGCTGTTCGTCCGGCGCGGACCGAAGATGACCGTGACGGCGGAAGCGCACATCCTCGCGTCGGGCTTGCGGCGCGGCTTCCGGCAGGTCGAGGAAGCGTGCATGCTGTTCCAGACGCAGCGCGACGTGCTGCGGCTCAAGGCGCCGTCGACGCTCACGATGCGCTGGCTGCTCGACGCACTCGCCGCGTTTCGCGCCACGCGGCCGGCCTTCGAAGTGCAGATCGCGAGCGTGTGGATGGATGTCGATACCGTCGATTTCTTCAGCGAATCCTACGATTGCGCGATCCTGCTCGGCGCCGGCAGGTTCGGCGAAAGCACGCATTGCGTGAAGCTGTTCGACGAGTGGCTGATTCCGGTGTGCTCGCGCGCGACCGCGACGGTCGCACGAGCGAACCCGTCCGCGTGCGAGCTGATCCACCCGTCGCCCGACCGGCGCGACTGGCGCCGCTGGCTCCAGGGCAGCGGCCACGCTCTGGACGTCGACATCACGCGCGGGCAGGTGTTCGACATGCTCGAACAGGGGATGGCGGCGGCGATCGCCGGCCACGGGATTTCGATCGGCGACCTCGCGCTGTGCGCGAAGGCGATCGACGAGAAACAGCTCGTGCTGCCGTTCAAGACGGCCGTCGGCACCGGCGACGCGTACTACCTCGTCTGGCCGGAAGACTCCGGCAAGGCCGCGCAGGTGCGCGAACTGCATGCGTTTCTGGCCGCCCGGATGCCGCGCCTCGCGCATCCGGGCGTCCGCTTCAACGGGGTGGGCTGAAACGCGCGGCCGGCCATCGCGCCACCCCGTTCAACGGGGGCGACGGATCGCCAGCCGCGCATCGCGACGCCGCCCGCCGCAGGCAGGCGTGCGCCGGACGTCGTTATGCCTGCACGAACGCCAGCAGGTCGGCGTTCAGGACGTCCGCATTGACCGTCAGCATTCCGTGCGAATAACCCGGGTAGGTTTTCAGCGTGCCGTTCTTCAGCAGCTTGACCGACTTCAGCGCGGCATCCGCGATCGGCACGATCTGGTCGTCTTCACCGTGCAGCACGAGCGTCGGGACGGAAATCGACTTCAGGTCGTCGGTCTGGTCCGTTTCCGAGAACGCCTTGATGCCGTCGTAGTGCGCCTTCGCGCTGCCTTCCATGCCCTGGCGCCACCAGTTGCGGATCACGCCCTGATGCACGGTTGCGCCTTCCCGGTTGAACCCGTAGAACGGGCCGCTCGGCACGTCGAGGAAGAACTGCGCGCGATTGTCGGCGAGCGCTTTCCGGAAACCGTCGAACACCTCGATCGGCAGGCCTTCGGGGTTCGATGCGGTTTTCAGCATCAGCGGCGGCACCGCGCTCACCAGCACGGCCTTCGCGACCCGGCCGGCCGGCTCGCCGTGCTTCGCGACATAGCGCGCGACTTCGCCGCCGCCGGTCGAATGACCGATATGCACCGCATTGCGCAGGTCGAGCGCCTCGACGACCGCGAATGCATCCGCGGCGTAATGATCCATGTCGTGGCCGTCCGAGACCTGCGCCGAGCGGCCATGGCCGCGCCGGTCGTGCGCGATCACGCGATAGCCCTTCTGCACGAAGAAGAGCAGCTGCGCATCCCAGTCATCGCTGGACAACGGCCAGCCATGGTGGAACACGATGGGCTGCGCATCCTTCGGGCCCCAGTCCTTGTAAAAGATCTCGACGTGATCCTTCGTGGTGACGTATGGCATCGCGATGACTCCTGTGAGGTGAATGAACGTGGCGCACTGGCCGACGACCATTATCGGGGATTATTGTGAAACCCGATTCGACGGTGACATGCCCGGGCCAATCATCCACCCGCAGGAAGCGAACACGCCGTTTTGCCCCGCGCACCGCGCGCGTCAGCCGTCCGTCGAGACCGTCACGGCCTCCCACGCGCGGATTTCGTCGTCCAGCGCCGCCAGCTTGTTGCGCACCAGCCGCAGCGCATCGCTGCCGAGCAACAAATGCGCGGGCGGGTGGTCGGCGCCGATGACGGCGAGCATCGCCCGCGCGGCCTTCGCGGGATCGCCCAACTGCTTGCCGCTCTTTTCCTCGCGCGCCTGGCGGATCGGGTCGAACAGCGCGTCGTAGTCGGCGATCGAGCGCGGCGTGCGCGCCATCGAGCGGCCGGCCCAGTCGGTGCGGAACGATCCCGGCGCCACGGCCGTCACCGCGATGCCGAACGGCTCGAGCTCCTTGCCGAGCGATTCGGAAATGCCTTCCAGCGCAAATTTGCTGCCGCAGTAGTAGGCGATGCCCGGCATCGTGATGTGGCCGCCCATCGACGTGATGTTCAGGATGCGGCCGCGCCGGCGTTCGCGCATGAACGGCACGACCGCCTTCATCATCGCGACGGCGCCGAACACGTTGACGTCGAACTGCCGGCGCATCTCCGCGAGCGGCGCTTCTTCCATGATCCCTTCGTGCCCATAGCCCGCGTTGTTCACCAGCACGTCGATGGGCCCGACGTTCGCCTCGATGTCCGCGACGACGCCGTCGATGCGATCGAAGTCGGTCACGTCGAGCACGCGTGCGACCGCCGCGTGCGCGGACAGCGCCTCGAATTCCCGTGCCGCCTGCGCGCTGCGCACGGTGCCGACCACCGTGTGACCGGCCGCCAGCGCCTCCTGCGCCAGCGCGCGACCGAATCCGCTGCTGACGCCCGTGATGAGCATGATGTTGCCGGATGCCATGTGTGCTTCTCCCGAATGTCGATTGAAGCATGCATACTAGTCTGACGATCGATGTCGATTAAGCCAGATTCCGCTGATTTTCTTGCACAAAACTATGAGCGATGCCCCAACCTCCGCCCGATATCCGTCGCCGTCTCCGCGCGACCGGAAACGCCTGGTGACGCTGCTGCGCACGCTGGCGCCCGACGAAGGCTACAACCTGACGGCGCTGCCGAGCGTGCGCATCCTGCGCTCGAACCGCGCGCTGTCGCGCACGCCGGTGCTGTACGACCCCGGCATCGTGATCGTGTGCCAGGGCTCCAAGTGCGGCTACTTCGGCGGCGAGCGCTATCTGTACGACGAACACCATTACCTGGCCGTGTCGGTGCCCGTCCCGTTCAGCATGGAAACCGACGCCACGCCCGAGCGCCCGCTGCTCGCGCTGTACCTGCACCTCGATTTCACGCTGGCCGCCGAGCTGGCCGCGCAGATCGACCGCGAAGGCAGCGCGGAACCCGTGCACGCACCGAGAAGCATGATGTCGACGCCGATGGACGAAGCGATGCACGCGTCGGTGCTGCGTTTCGTCGAGGCGATGCACCGGCCGCTCGACGCCGCGATACTCGGCCCGGCGCTGCTGCGCGAACTGTATTTCCGCGTGCTCACCGGCGCCCAGGGCAGCGCGATGCGCAGCGCGCTGGCGATGCGCGGGCAGTTCGGCCGGATCGGGCGGTCGTTACGCGTGATCCATGCCGACTACGCGCGGCCGCTGGACGTGTCGCGACTGGCCGACGCGGCCGGCATGAGCGTGCCGAGCTTTCACAGTCACTTCAAGGCGATCACGCAGGTGTCGCCGATGCAATACCTGAAGTCGACGCGCCTGCATCAGGCGCGCCTGTTGATGGTGCGTCAGGACCTGACGGCGGAGGCCGCCGGTTATGCGGTCGGTTATACGAGCCCGTCGCAGTTCAGCCGGGAATTCAAGCGTCTGTTCGGCCTGACGCCGGCGCAGGAGACGCGGCGCATGCGCGACAGCTTCGCGATTCCGGATGCATTCGACGATGCGGTGTTCGTGTCGTCGCATTGATCGACACCGGAACCCGGCGCGACGCAGGCGCTCATCGATCGGCGTCGAGCACCAGGCCGGCCAGCGACTTCAGGATGAACGCGGTCACGCCCCAGATGTCCTGCGGCTGATCGGCCCAGTACCAGCCGCCCGCGCGTTCGCCGTCGACGTATTGCCGCGGCAGCGCCGGATTCAGCAGCGCGGAAAACGGAAACTCGAAGATTGCCTCGACTTCGGCCGGCGCGGCCTCCCAGGCGGCGGCTTCCGGCACGATGCCGACCACCGGAAAAATCGCGTGACGACGCTTTCGGGTGCGATGGATCGGCATGCATCCGACCACCTGCACCGCGCCGGGATCGAGGGCGATTTCCTCGAACGCCTCGCGCAGCGCCGTCGCGCCGATACCGGCATCGGACGCCGCCGGACGCCCGCCCGGAAAGCTCACGTGCGACGCGTATTCGCTGAGTCCCGACGACCGCTTGGTGAGCAGGATCGTCGGCTCGCGCCGCGCGACGATCGGGACCAGCACGGCGGACAATTTCCACTGGCCGTCGTCGCCCGCCAGATATCGCGCTGCCGTGGGCCAGTCCGTGTCGGCGGGAATCCCGAAGCCCTTTACGCCACGCACGATCTTTTCCAGCACGGCCTGCGGTGAAGCGGCCCACGCTTTCTCCGCATTCCGGGCGCTTCCGTCGGATGCCATGTCTTCCTCCCGCATGGTTGAACCTGCAAGCGCTGGGCGACGCTGGACCCGACAGGTGCCGCAAAGGCAAGGCGTCGTTGTCGTAAAAACGATGAACCCGGATCCGGATGCGATCGAAAAAGGCACGCGCCTCGCGCGCGACTGCCTGCTTCCGCGCAAGAAATTCTCGCCATCGTGGCAGGGGGTGGAATACCCGTGCCGGTTCGTCGTCGACGCATCGGAGACACCCGATGATGCATGAAAAACGGATCGCGGGTGCGCCGCGCCGCGCCGCGCAGCTTGCGGGCACAATGGCGTACCGCACGGCCATTCCGTGCGTCGATCACGCCGGCACCCACGGCCGGTTCATCCGGTTTCGAAGCCGGATAAGCGCCCCCTCACGCGAGATTCACATGACGCCGTATGCCTTTCGCCTGTTGAATGTCTTCGCCGAATCGACGTTCGGCGGCAACCCGCTTTGCGTGTTCGACGACGCACGCGGCATGGACGACGCGACCATGCAGGCGCTGGCCGTGCAGTTCAATCTGTCGGAGACGACCTTCGTGCTGCCGTCGGCGCGCGCGCATGCGCATGTCCGCATCTTCACGCCGGGCTACGAGATGGCTTTCGCGGGCCACCCGACGCTCGGCACCGCGCACGTCGTGCGCGACCTGCGCAAGACCGGCGACACGCTCACACTCGAATTCAAGGCGGGCATCGTCGACGTCCACGCGCGCGACGACGTCTGGACCTTCACCGCGCCGCATGCGGGCATGCCGAACACGGCGCCGTGCGAGCTGTCCGATGCGCAGACGGCAGCGCTGCTGGGGCTCGCCGAGGACGACCTGCTCGCGCCGCCGAAGTGGATCGACACCGGCACCGATCAACTGCTGGTCGCGCTCAGGGATCCCGCCGCCGTGCGGCGCGCGCAGCCCGACAGCGCCTGCCTGGACATCTGGCCTCGCAGCAGTCTCGGGCGCAGGACCGCATACGTGTTCGCGTTCGACGCCGAGCGCCCGGGGACGGTCGTGTCGCGCTACTTCTTCGTGAAACAGGGCGGCGGCGTGTCGGAAGATCCGGGCACCGGGTCGGCCTGTGCGAATCTCGGCGGCTGGTTGCTTGCCGCCGGACACGATCTGCCCGCCGCGTTTCTGGTCGAACAGGGCGACGCCGTCGGCCGGCCTTCCCGGCTGCGGCTGTCGATCGGCGCAACGGGCGACATAGGCGTCGGCGGACGCGTGATCGAAATCGGCCGCGGCGTCGTCAACCTATGACGCACGCGCGCCGGGCGTCGCCTTCGTTCATCGTGCCCCTACCCGCCACACCGTCACTTCGTGCAGCGTCTCGCCCGGCTTGAGTACCGTCGTCGGGAACGCCGGATGGTTCGGCGAGTCGGGAAAATGCTCGGCTTCCAGCGCGAACGCATCGGTTTGCCGGTAAAGCGTTCCGCCCTTGCCCGCGACGCTGCCGTTCAACCCGTTGGACGTGTAGAACTGCAGCCCCGGCTGGGTCGTGTACAACTCGAGGAAACGCCCCGACGCCGGGTCGTAAGCGCGCGCGGCAAACGCCGGTGCCGGCTGGCCGCCCTGGTCGAGCACCCAGTTCTGGTCGTAGCCGTGCGCGATCATGAGCTGCGGATCCGCGTCGCGCAGACGCGCGCCGATCGGCGTCAACTGGCGCAGGTCCATCGGCGTGCCCGCGACGCTCGCCAGTTGCCCGGTCGGAATCGACGTGGCGTCGGTCGGCGTGAAGCGCGATGCGGCGATCTCGATCAGGTGCCGCTCGACGCTGCCGCCGGCCTGCCCCGCCAGGTTGAAGTAGCTGTGGTTGGTCAGGTTGACGACCGTGTCCTTGTCGGTCGTTGCGCGATAGTCGATGCGAATGACGTTGTCGGGCGTCAATGTGTAGGTCACGTCCGTCGTCAACGTACCGGGGAAACCGTTCTCGCCGTCGGGGCTCACGTAGCGCAGCGTGACGCTCGAACCGTCCGCGTCGCTCCGCGTACCGGTGACCGTCCATACCTTCGCGTCGAAACTGTCGGGGCCGCCGTGCAGCGTGTTCGGCCCGTCGTTGACCGGCAGCTTCCACGTGCCGCCGCCGAGCGCGAAACGCCCGCCGGCAATCCGGTTCGCATAACGGCCGATCAGCGCGCCGAAATGGATGTTGCCGTTGTGGGCCTCGTAATCGCGCAGCGAATCGAAGCCGAGCACGATGTCGGCGACGTGACCCGACCGGTCCGGCACGTCGAGCGCGGTCACGATGCCGCCGTACGTGATGATCTTCAACGTCACGCCGCGCGGGTTCGCGAGCGTGTACTGGGCCACCGTCTGCCCGGCGGCGGTCTTTCCGTAATCGGCGCGGTGGATCGATACGTCGGGCGCCGCCGAGGCGATACCGGCATGGAACCCGATCGTTGCGACCGCACAGATCGCGATCAGCGGGTGTGGTCGTTTCATGGAAGCCTCCGAAGCGTTGCGACGGGCGGCTGCGCGCAAGCTGCGTGCCCGCACGCCGCCGGGCGACAGGCGGAACCGGTCTCGTCTCGGGGATCCGAACACGGCGCCGCGCCATCGCACGCGCATGATCGCACGGAAGCGCATCGATACGGCGGCACGTCCGGCTCGCACGCACTGGATACGGCGCGGCGCACGGCAGGCTGAAACGTCGGTGTCGAGCCGGCGCCGATGTCGGCACCGCTCAGGAGTAGCCGGTCAGCGCGCCACCGCTTCCGTATTCCGGACGCTGCCCAGAAACCGCGTCAGCTCCACCGTCTGCGGCCGCTCGAAGATCTCTTCGGCCGTCCCGGTTTCCCACACCCGGCCCTGGTGCATGAACACGATCCGGTCGCTCACCGCGCGCGCGAAGTTCATCTCGTGCGTGACCATGATCAGCGTCATGTCCTCGCGCGCGAGTTGCTCGACGACGCCCAGCACCTCGCCGACGAGCTCGGGATCGAGCGCGGACGTGATCTCGTCGCACAGCAGCACGCTCGGTTTCATCGCGAGCGCCCGCGCGATCGCCACGCGCTGCTGCTGGCCACCCGACAGCTGTTCCGGAAACGCGTCGAACTTGTCGCCAAGGCCGACGCGCTCGAGCATCAATTCCGCGATCGCGCGCGCCTGCTGGCGATGCGCCTTCTTCACGACCGATTGCGCGAGCATCACGTTCTGTCCGGCGCTCAGGTGCGGAAACAGGTTGTACTGCTGGAACACCATCCCGACCTTGAGCCGCAGCGCGCGCAGGTCGGCGTGCCGCGCATCGACACGCTCGCCGTCGACCGAGATCGTGCCCGCGTCGATGCTCTCGAGCCCGTTAAGCGTGCGCAGCAGCGTGCTCTTGCCGGAGCCGCTGCGGCCGATGATCGAGACGACCTGCCCGCGCTCGACGGAGAAATCGATGCCCTTGAGCACATGATGGGTACCGAAGTTCTTTTCGAGACCACGGGTTTCAACGAGCGACATGCCATCTCCTTTGCAACGTGCGCGCATAACGGGTAAGCGGGTAACAGAGCGCGAAATAGATCAGTGCGACGAGCCCGTACACGACGAACGGCCGGAACGTCGCGTTCGAGATCGCGATGCCGACCTTGGTCAGCTCGGTGAAGCCGATGATCGACACCAGCGCCGTATCCTTCACGGCCTGCACGCCGAAGCCGACCGTCGGCGCGATCGCGATGCGTGCGGCCTGCGGAAGGATCACGTGACGCAACTGCTCGACATAACTCATGGCCAGGCTCGCCGAGGCCTCCCACTGCCCTTTCGGCACCGCCTCGACGCAGCCGCGCCAGATTTCGGCGAGATACGCACTGGTGAAGAACGTGAGCCCGGCCGTGGCCGCGACCCACGGCGGCACGTCGAGCCCGACGAGCGGCAGGCCGAAGAACACGATGAACAGCTGCATCAGCAACGGGGTGCCCTGGAATACCTCGATGTACAGCTTCGCACCGCCACGCAACACCGGCGAACCCGACACGCGCATCACGAGCACCCCGAGGCCGACCAGGCCGCCGGACAGGAACGACACGATCGACAGCACGATCGTCCAGCGCGCGGCCAGCAGCAGGTTGGCGAGAATCTGCCCGAACGTGAAATCGATCATCGCGCACCTCGCACACGACGGGAGAACAGGCGACGCCCCATCGAACCGAGCGCGCCGCGCAGCAGCAGCGCCATCGCCAGGTACGCGAGCGTGATGACGAAATACGTCTCGAATGCGCGGAAGTTGCGCGATTGAATGTAGCCCGCCGCATAGGTCAGGTCGGCCACCGAGACCTGCGACACGACCGCCGAACCGAGCATCGTGATCACGATCTGGCTCGAGAGCGCGGGAAACACCTTGGCGAGCGCCTGCGGCAGCACGACGTGGCGCAGCATCTGCGCGCGCGACATCGCAAGCGCGGACGCCGCCTCGAGATGCCCGTTCGGGACGGCGGCGACGCCCGCGCGCACGATCTCGACCGAGTACGCGCCGAGATTGAGCGTCATCGCGAGAATCGCGGCCGTGTATTCGTCGATGTGCACGCCGAGCGCGGGCAATCCGAAGAAGATGAAGAACAGCTGGACGACGAACGGCGTATTGCGGATCGCCTCGACGTACGCGCCGATCAGCGGGCGCAGCCGCACGACCACCGGCGCGTCGACGCTGTACGCGGCCGCGCCGAGCACGCCGATCGCCACGCCGAGCACGGTCGCGACCGCGGTCAGCGCGAGCGTGATCGCCGCGCCGCTCGCGAACACGCCGGCGTATTCGGCGAGATCGCCGAATTGAAGCTGGTAGCTCATGACGATTGAGTAAGTTCAGGTTCGGACAACGACACCCGCCGCGCCGGCGGCGCCGGCCGCGGCGGTGTATCAGGCAACACGGCGATCCGTCACAGCCCCGCCGGCAACGGCTGGCCGAGCCATTTCCGCGACATCGCGCCCAGCGTGCCGTCCTGCTTCGCATGCGTGATCGCATCGTCGATCTTCGCGAGCAGGCGCGGCTCGTTCTTGTTGACGCCGACGAAGCACGGCGAATTCTTGATCACGAACTTGACCTCGGGCCGGCGCGGCGGATTCTTCGCGAGAATGGCCGCCGCGACGATGTTGCCGGCGGCGATCAGCTGCACTTGCCCCGACAGGAACGCCTGGATCGTCGCGTTGTTGTCCTCGAAGCGCTTGATCGTCGCGTTCGGCGCAAGCTGCGTCAGCGCGATCTCCTCGAGCGCGCCGCGCGTGGCGCCGACCGTCTTGCCGGTCAGGTCGGCGGGCCCGCTCACCTTCACGTCAGCCGGCCCGAACACGCCCTGGAAGTACGGCGCGTACGCGGTCGAGAAGTCGATGACCTTCTCGCGCTCGGGCGTCTTGCCGAGCGACGAGATCACCATGTCGACCTTGTTGGTCGTCAGGTACGGAATCCGGTTCGCGCTGTTCACGGGCACCAGCTTCAGCTTCACGCCGAGCGATTTGGCGAGCAGCTCGGCCATGTCGATGTCGTAGCCCTGCGGCTGCATGTCCGTGCCGACCGAGCCGAACGGCGGATAGTCTTCGGGCACCGCCACGCGCAGCACGCCGTTTTTCGCGATGGTGTCGAGCGCGTCGGCATGTGCCGGTGCAGCGGCGAACAGCGCCATCACGGGTGCGGCGATCAGCGCAGCCAGCCAGGTGCGTCGGGGGAACGGTCGAGTCGTCGGGCTCACGGTGAATCTTCCTTGTCTGGTATGTCGTCGGGCAGCGCGCAACCGTTGCGCGGCCGATGCAACTCCAGCAAAAACCGGGCCATTGCCGTGAAACGCTTGCCGTGCCGGCACGAGCGGGAAATGCCGGCAACCCGCATTCCTCATTTCGGTGCATGAGTCGGCATCGGCGACAGCCGTTGCCCCCGCAGTGCGCGCGGGCGCACCAAATTACCTAACCGGTTCATCCGGGAAACACGACCGCCGTGCATGCGCGGTGCCGGCCGGCGCGTTTTGCGGCGCGATCGTCGTGGCCCATATGCACGGATTCGAACAGGTTCAGTCCAAATTTGCATTCCGTTTGTGACGGGAATTACGGCCGAATACGTTCGCGACATACCGTGCGTTTCGCCGCGATCGGCAAATCGCAAGCAGGACGGGCGCGCCTGATTCCGCGCCCGGGTTCTCCGGTACGAGTCGTTCCCGATCGTCCCGCGATCGGGACGAATGCAATCACTTCAGAGCACGAGGACGCAATCATGGCATCGCTTCCGGAACCGTCGACAACGGGCGAAACCAACAAACGCAGCTGGCTCGAATCGCACGAAGCCGGCTATCACAAGACCCTCGGCAATCGACAGGTACAGATGATCGCGATCGGCGGGGCCATCGGCACCGGTCTGTTCCTCGGCGCCGGCGGCCGCCTGCAGGCCGCCGGACCGTCGCTCGCGATCGTCTACCTGGTATGCGGCGCGTTCTCGTTCCTGATCCTGCGCGCGCTCGGCGAACTCGTGATGCATCGCCCCAGCAGCGGCAGCTTCGTGTCGTACGCGCGCGAATTCCTCGGCGAGAAGGCGTCGTTCGTCGCAGGCTGGATGTACTTCCTCAACTGGGCGATGACCGGCATCGTCGACATCACCGCCGTCGCGCTGTACATGCATTACTGGGCGCCGTTCGCGGCCGTGCCGCAGTGGATCTTCGCGCTCGTCGCGCTCTGCATCGTCGCGACGATGAACCTGATCGGCGTGAAGTGGTTCGCCGAGATGGAGTTCTGGTTCGCGCTGATCAAGGTCGCCGCGATCGTATTGTTTCTCGCGATCGGCTCCGTGCTCCTCGGCACGGGCGTGCCGGTGGCCGGCCACGACACCGGCATGCATCTGATCACCGACAACGGCGGGTTCTTTCCGCACGGACTGATGCCGGCGCTGGTGCTGGTGCAGGGCGTGGTGTTCGCGTTCGCGGGCGTCGAACTGGTCGGCACGGCGGCCGGCGAATGCAAGGATGCGCGCAAGGTGCTGCCGCGCGCGATCAACAACGTGATCTGGCGCATCGCGATCTTCTACGTCGCATCGGTCGTTCTGCTGGTCTGCCTGCTGCCGTGGAGTGCGTACAAGGCGGGCCAGAGCCCGTTCGTCACGTTCTTCGGCGCGCTCGGCGTGCCGGGCATCGGCTCGGTGATGAACCTGGTGGTGCTGACGGCGGCGCTGTCGAGCCTCAACTCGGGCCTCTATTCGACCGGGCGCGTGTTGCGTTCGCTGTCGATGGGCGGCTCGGCCCCCGCATTCCTCGGACGAATGAGCGCGCAATCCGTGCCGTACGCGGGCATTCTGGTGACCGTCGCGATCTATGTGGTTGGCGTCCTGCTCAACTATCTCGTGCCGTCGAACGTGTTCGAGATCGTCCTGAACATCGCGTCGCTCGGCATCATCAGCACGTGGGGCTTCATCGTCGTGTGCCAGATGAAGTTCCGCGCCGCGGTCAGGCGCGGCGAGGTGGACGACGTGTCGTTCAAGATGCCCGGCGCGCCCGTGACGTCGTGGCTCACGCTGCTGTTCCTGCTCGGCGTGCTGGTGTTGATGGCATTCGACTATCCGAACGGCACCTGGACGATCGCCTCGATCCCGCTGGTCGCGCTGCTGCTCGTGGCCGGCTGGAAATGGCTGAGCAGCCGCGCACGCCGCGGGTTGCTCAAACCGACCATCCCGTCGGTCACGCTGACCCAGCAAGTACTCGAAAAAGGCAACGACTGAGCCGACGCGCAATTGGCGGACGGCCTGAGGCCGACGCAGGCCGCCTCGCAGAACAAGAGACAATTCAATGGCACCGTTTGACGAAATGCTTGCGGGCGATCAGGTTCGCCCGCCCTACTCGCGAGTCAAGGCATGGCTCGACACGCAGAATCCCGCGAGCCTCGCCCAGAAAGCCCACGACGCGGAAGGCGTGTTCCGCAAGACGGGCATCACGTTCGCCGTCTACGGCGACGCGGAGGCCGCCGAGCGGCTGATTCCG